>CAZBOB010000030.1:0-40023 GCA_964492995.1 uncultured Desulfobacteraceae bacterium
ATTGGTGGTATGATTTAGCTTAGCATGGGTGGCCTGATTTTGCCCAGCGTCATAGTGCAGGCCATTCTGAACTTTCAAAACAAGGTCAGGTTTTGATCCTATCTGGTCAGTCAAGAATTCGATTTCGACGTCCAACCCATCGATGTTCCCCTCGTAATGAATAAGAGGCGGAATATTTCTGCTTTTAAATTTGGCTTCAAAGCCTCCCTCTACAAGTAATTCATCCACCGTTTTTGAACCGATTATAGGAACCTGGGCCTGAACCATAAAATCGATATCGCCAGTACGTATAGGATCATGCTCCTTATCACCCAGAAGGTAGCGGTAATAAATAAACGGTACCCACCCACCGCCGATCACAATCACAGACAGGTAATCTTTTAGTATCCGGATGGTTTTGAGAAATCCAGTAATAAACGGGTCATCCATTACGCGTCCGGCCTTACAAATTTAGCCTTAAGTTTTTTATCCAATAAATGCTCAGCTTGCTCCAATCCCCTGACCGGATACCCATGAAGATCCAGGTAAAGCTGAATATTTGATACAACTCGGAGCCTTTGTACTATCCTGCTATCATAAAAAACGGAATGTTTGTAATATGGAAGCATTAAGACAAGATTTGCCCCTTGTTCGGCTTTACTGAGATTCAACTGTTCCTCAAAGTAAGCGAGGGCTTTCTTGTTACCGACATAAATATGAACTTCCGTAAATACCGCATACGGGGCAACCAGATTGGCGCCGGCCTGGACGCTGAGTGCGTAATCGATGTTAGAAGGAATTTTTAAATCGCGAAGCCTTTTCAAAATATCAGCAGAACTTGCAGCCATGAAAAAATAACCAAATATTCTGTTTTTCCTAAGGTTATAATTTCTAACCCAATCATTTAGAATGCCCTCTGGATCACGGAGTTTCAATTTGGAATTCACACGAGTAATATAATTCCGGTGTTCGAGTTCCTTGGCCATACGTGAAACGTATCCAGGGTTGAGATGGGTTGCTTGAGCTAATTCCCGAACACCCCAGAGATGCTCCCCATCTTCAATAATAGCCCTAAGGATAAGACTCGCTTTATCTGAAAATGGGTCTCTACCCTTCCTTTCCTCGGGGAATTTGTTTGGAAAACCAACTTTTTCGACATAAAAGCTTTTGAATTTTAAATGCACGTTACCAGACAGATCAATGAAGCAAATACCTTCTTCCTGACACATGGAACGTCTCTGAGGACTCAAATAGTGAGCAACCAAAACAGGCAAGACATCATTATGCTGGACGGAAGCCGCTTTGAGTTTGGCAATCTTATTTTTGAATACAGGGAGGCTATTCTGGGCTACGGCTTCAATTATCAAACGGAAACTCAGACCCTCATACTCAACGCGAGCGACAAGATCAAGGGAGTCGGACGTGTTTGAAGACAGCCCCACCGCCATTTCGACTTCCAGACCTTTTATAGGGAGAAGCTGCTTTAGAGACTTTTTTAGTTCTTTTATGATTTTTTGTTCAGACTTCATGTTGCTTATTTATCATTTGTTGCCCATTTGGACAACAATATACTTATTGGCAACACAAAAGTCAAGAATTCAATTCAGATGTTCCAATTAAGTAAAAAAAGTGCTGATAATTTTATTACAACGTTGTATAAATTATACAACGGCAAAGGTGATAATAATTTAGGAGAAACGAGGGGGGGGATGAAAATGTATACAAATTTTGGAGATTTTTTTTCCGCGAAACGAAAGGTGCTCCGAAAAACTCTCAGGGAGTTTTGTCGTGAGAATGGTTTTGATGCAGGTAATATTAGTAAGCTTGAACGAGGCATCCTTCCGCCGCCTCAAAGTAAGGAAAAAAGACTGCAATATGCTTCCGCAATAAACCTATACTTTTCGAAAATTAAAGGTTCAGGCACGGAATCGTGATGTATCAAACACCCTATGATATTATTAAGCACCTTCTTTATTTATATATCCTTGTATTATCCTGGAAGTATGTAAATCTTTTCATAATTTTTCTGTAATTTATCCCATAATTTCAGATAATTTTCAATTAATTAGAATAGGTGTCCTTACTCTATGAAAGGTATAACTCTTTGAAATTTTATAATATTTATAATATGTTACTATAATTTGTTGGTTTTGCATGATTTTTGCGTAGATATAGAATGTAATTTAAATCAATGCAAAGGAGGCAAACCAATGGCATCAAATTTCCAAATTTCTTCTTTCAAAACTAATGACAACCTCCACCTGAAATTGTATGGTGATTTTGATGTAAATTCTGCACAAGAATTGACCAACACTTTGCTAACGCATGGTGCCGGTTATTGGGATATATTTATAGACACTAATAACCTAAAGACAATTCATCAATTTGGTAGAGATACGTTTAAAATGAATCTCAGTAATTTCAAAAAGCAATTAAACAACCTTTTTTTATTGGGGCAAATAAACATAAAATTGCACCAAATTAGGAGCAGTTGCGTCGATTAATGTCGGCTGGTTTGGAATCCTTATGTAATAACGTAATTAAATGCCACCCAACTTCAACAGCTATACAAAAAACCATGTGATGGCCAAGAGCCTCCAAAGGTTATACTTTAAAAGGGATTTTGAGGTGGTACTTAATAAATGGCTTCTCTGGTATACGTGCATCTTATTCTTCGGTCATCTGTATTAATATATACAAATATGATGTACACCGAGTTTAATAACGGCATTTAGGGAAGCATTCACATTAAAACGATTGGTATGTGCTCTTAATAGGGACAGTACATATCAAGAGATTCCTGGTTCGGACGACTCCAAAATCAATCAGATTGATGGCTCACCGAACCGGAGGATGCCTTGAAACAAAAAAAGCTTTCAAGGCGGCTAGGGCAGGGTCAGCAATGGCCCTGCCCTTTTATTTTCCAGCCTTTGTATAGCTGCAATATATATTGACGTTAGCTAAAAGCTGTGATGTTGTGTTTTTAGATATCAAGGCCATAAAAATCTATCAAGCGATGTGATGAACCGCCTTACGATCCTGTCAAATCAAATTTAGGTCGAGACAAATTAAAACCATTGTGAGATTTGTTCTGAAAGAGGATCGCTTCAGAGTCGATTTATAATTATTAGGAAAAGGATAAGGCAAAAACTTGTCCAGATTTTTGTCAACCATACCGGTTCAAAATCCAATACTCCATCAATAAAACTATCCCGAAGAAGTCGTGCGAACGTCAAAAATTTGTCAAGATTCTTGTCAAGTTAACCCCCCAAAAAAACCAACCCAAAACCCCATAAACAAAAAAAGCGGTTCGTCAGAACCGCCTTTAATTCTTTTTGCATCTGATTTTGTTAAGAAAATTTGTGTTTTTCTCTATGGTTGATGAACAAGTATAGGCCCCTCCGGGACAAAATTTCGGCCATACGGACCACTCCTACTTAATCCCCAAAATTCCCCTGTCGGAATCTGATCGTCAGGTGGCAGCTCTCTCAGTTGCTCAACTTCCCAGAAAACTGCCCAATGCCCTCTGTTATCAGCTTCGTATTGTTCTGTTGATTGTGGCCTATATCGCATTCCTTCAGGATGAGCCCCATCATTACTGGTGCAATGACTTATGTAGCGTGCAGTCCAAGTAGCTCTAAGAATTCGACCCTCTGGATTATATGATACATAAATATAGACATTTATTGGGTTCCCATCTCGGAGATCATCTAATTGACGAAAAACCATCCAAGCTCTGCTTCCATATGCTACCTTACCTTCATGTTGACATACAGTTAAACCACTTACCAAATGTTCATACGGAACTGGAGCCAATAAAGCAATGTTTTGAACTTCGTTCGTCATTGTTCCTCCTTTCAAATTAGTAATTCAGTGCAAGCGATTTCATTAATTCGTGGGTTCACTTGACAGCGTTCTTTTCGGGGTGCTACACAGTATAGTTATGAAAAAACTACTCACTATTCTACTTGTCGTATTCATCACAAGCTGCACCGCCCATTCAATCCAAAGCATCCGAAAAGATGCCTCTGTTCAATATCATTTTACGGTGAACAAAGACTACAAAACCGTCTATGACGATATTCGTATGTACCTGACCATCCACAAATGGGTAAACTTTTCAGCTTACACTTGTTTTCTTTATCCAGAAAAACAAAGCGGAAGAATCATACTTCCCGGATACGGGATCGAAGAACTAATCGAAGTGACTGGACAGCCCGACGGGACAACACAAATCCATTGCTATAGTATATCCGCAATTCGCACCCGTAATTTTTTCGAAAAGATGGCTCAATCTATCACATCTGAATCATAATGCAAGCGATTGCATTAATCATGGGTTTCCTGTTGTCATTGGCTTTGAGAATTTTAATATCTCTACTTTCAAATGTATTCAAATGGGTACAATGCACAACTGATTCTTCTAATAATTTTAAATTACAGGAAAATGAGGAGCTAATCAAAACGGTCTTTAAAGAAATGACGCATAAAAACTTGTCCATTTTCTTGTCAACGTACCCCAGAAAAAATTAATCCAATACCCCATAAATAAAACTATCTCGAAGAAGTCGTGCGAACATCAAAAATTTGTCAGTTTATTTGTCAACCTACACAACTTAAAACCCAATTCATAGCCTCATAAAAAAAGGCGATTCAATAGAACCGCCAGTGTTTATTTAGAAGGCTGGTCGGGGCGGAGGGATTTGAACCCCCGACTTCCTGCTCCCAAAGCAGGCGCGCTACCAGGCTGCGCCACGCCCCGATGACTCACGATTTTCTACCAACTAAAAGCTGCATACAAATTATGCACTACAAAACATACACTTTATATGCTAACAGTATAATATGATTATATTTATTTAAGTCGTTTAAAATTTGTGTGTGGTTTTTAGGTACCATGCTTTTAACAAGCATGCAAGTACATAAAATCGATTAACGAACTTTTTCAAAAAAAGCGTCTATGCCCTTTCGGATGCCCTGGACAATATTAGATAACACGCTGATATCTCTTAATGATTTTTCTTCAGCGGGGTTGGTAATATATCCTATTTCCAGGCAGACTGCGGGCATATCCGCCCCTTCCAGAACCATTAGCGGCGCACCCAGAATTTCACTTTTTTTGAATATTGTCTGTTCGTTGATACGATTTAGCAACAATTTGGCAAGGATTTTGCTTGTTGTTTGATGTGCGTTTTGAATATTGGACCATGGAGACAGGTTGTTAATTCTTTCAAACGGCTTCGATGGATCGGTGTCGGGTGTTAAAGCCAGTTCCGCAATTTCTTTGAAAAAATATAGAGTTATGCCGCTTGCTTGATGAAGAAAGCTTCCGCCGGTATGAATGCTGATGAAAAGGTCTGCCTTTACATGGTTGGCCGTGGATGTTCGTGAAGGGATGTTTAGAAAATAGTCATCGGTTCTTGTAAGAATTACCCGGTAAGTATTCTCGAATTCTGTGGCTACCATTCTGGCCAGGTCCAGAGTTACATTTTTTTCAAATGTTCCTTCCGGACCCAAGACCCCTTTATCATGTCCTCCATGGCCCGGATCTAACACAATGGTTTTTTTTTGCTTTGCAAAGATCGGTTTTTCGGGGTTTGCCTGTAATGTCCCTGGACATATAAGAATGATCCCTAAAAAAATTAAAACGCAATGACGTTTTATAGAAAATGGATTGTAACATGCTGACATAGCAGACACTTTTGTTAGTTTGCCCTATCGTTGCATAAACAACACATCAGATTATACGTTAAACGGCTTAGACAAAGGCTTTGCGTTGATTGGAGTAATCATCATAAAATCTAACCGTTGGCGGTATTCAATGAAAACACCTTTTTTGCTGTGTTGTTTATGCAACGTTAGGGTTTGCTTGACACGAATTGGATTTGACATTATAATTCTACCTTGTTTTTGTTGAAATTTAATATATTTAAATATATTGTCAAGTTAAATAGGACACAGATTTTCGCAGATATACACAGATAATATTGTTATTTCTTAATTTAAGAATCTTGATAATCTGTGTTCATCTGTGTCCAAAAAAGGAAATGCTTATACTCTCAAGTTGTAGTTTATAGATCTATTCAACCCGTTCTTTTCTGAATGAAAAAACGGGGTAGTAGCAACATTTGAGACCCCCGATAGGCAGACACAATATTAATATTAATTTGCGAGAGTGGCGGAACTGGTAGACGCACTGGACTTAGGATCCAGCTCTGGAAACAGAATGGGAGTTCAACTCTCCCCTCTCGCACCAGTTTTTAAATCATGTTAACCTTTTAGAAAGGATTTTTATGAAAGTTACGGTAGAGAATGTGAGTAGCGTTAAAAAGATAATGCATGTTGAGATTCCGGAAGAAAAGGTTGTCCGTGAATTGAACAATGCTTATAAACAGCTCAAAAATACAGCTAAAATAAAAGGTTTTCGCAAGGGAAAGGCACCGCGTTCGGTTTTGGAAAGGTTATTTAAAAAAGATGTCCATAATGATGTATCTTCCAAACTCATTCAGGATTCTTTTATCCAAGCGCTCAAGGAAGCCGATCTCGATATTGTGGGAAAGCCGGATATTGATCTGCCCGGGCTTGATAAAAAAGGGGCGTATAAATATGCCGCAACGGTGGAGATAAAACCCGAAATTGAGGATATCGATTTCAAAAACTTAACCCTGAAAAAGTATCTGTACCATATTACGGATGAAGAAATGGATGTACAGCTTAAAATGCTCCAGAAAAATCTGGCAAAACAAAATCCCATAGCAGAAGATCGAGGGGTCCGGGAAAACGATTTTGTTCTGATCGATTATGAAGGATTTAAAAACGGTAAACCCTTTGCCGAAACCCAAAAAACTGAAAACCATGCCATGAAAGTCGGCGAGGGCCATATTTTAAAGGAATTTGACGATCAGTTAGTCGGAATGAAGAGGGGTGATAACCGGGAAATCAAGGTAAAATTTCCGGAAGATTATCATAACGGCAAGTTGGCCAACCAGGAAATAACGTTTCAGATAAAGCTACATGAAATCAGGGAAGAGGTACTTCCGGAGATTGATGACGAGTTTGCCAAAAATTTTGGGAAGTATGAAACATTAGACAACCTGAAAGATGCTATAACTCAGAACTTGGATCAGGGCTACGCCAAAAGAGCGGAGCAGGAAATGAACGAGCAAATTTTTAAGAGCCTGATTAAAAAGACCGAATTCGAGTTGCCGGATTCGATGGTCGAACATGAGCTGGAACGGATTATCGAAGAGGTTGAAAAGACTTTATCTTATCATAACAAGTCGTTGGAAGATCAGGGGCTGTCCAGAGAAATACTTTTGGAAAAACATCGTGAACTGGCAGAAAAGAAAGTAAGAAGGCATCTGATTTTAGACAAGATTGTCAGGCAGGAAAATATGACCCTTTCGGATGAAGAATTAGAAAATAGTTTTGAGGAGATAGCCAAAGGTTTTAATCAGCCTGTTGAAGAAATAAAAAAGTATTATAGTCAGAATGAAGATAATCTCGAGTTTTTTAAACAGACCCTACTTGAAAAACATACTATAGAACTTATTATTAAAAATAGCATCATAGAAGAGGTAGAACCCAGCTTAGAACAACAATGAACTAAATTGTTGCGAATAAAAAATACAAAGTGATAAAGGAGACTATTTGTGCCACTAATACCCATGGTCATAGAGCAGAGCAGCAGAGGTGAACGCGCCTATGATATATATTCGAGGCTTCTTAAAGACAGAATAATTTTCCTTGGAACTGCCATGAATGATGAGGTTGCAAATCTTTTGATCGCGCAACTTTTGTTCCTGGAATCCGAAGATCCTGACAAGGATATCAATTTTTACATCAATTCCCCCGGCGGTGTGGTGACAGCCGGTTTGGCGGTATATGATACCATGCAGTACATTAAACCGGATATTGCCACCGTATGTATCGGACAAGCAGCCAGTTTGGGGGCGCTTTTACTGACGGCCGGTACAAAAGGTAAGCGCTATACCCTTCCAAACGCAAGAATTTTGATCCATCAGCCCATGGGAGGATTTCAGGGGCAAGCATCAGATATAGAAATACAGGCCAAAGAGATCCTTCGCATGAAGGAAACCCTGAATCAAATTCTGGTAGTGCATACCGGAAAAGATTTAGCGCATATACAGTCTGATACGGATCGTGATTTTTTCATGACCGGTTATGAGGCCAAAGAATACGGAATCGTCGATCACGTTATAGTGAACAGAGATGATCTTGATAAAATAAATAAGGCGGAGGATTAAAATGTCAAAAAAAGGGGACGTGAACGACAATCTCTTTTGCTCGTTTTGTGGAAAAAACCAGAAAGAGGTGCAGAAACTGATTGCCGGTCCCGCGGTATATATTTGTGATGAATGCATACAGCTATGCAGTGAAATCATTGAAGAGGAAAGAGAAAAAGATATAGACGGTATGGACCAGCTCCTTTTTCCAAAAGAGATAAAGGCAATGCTCGATGGTTACGTGATTGAACAGGAAGCGGCCAAAAAGATTCTTGCCGTCGCTGTTTATAATCATTACAAGCGTCTTGATTCTGCGATCAGAGCAAGTGAGGTGGAAATTCAGAAAAGCAATATCCTCCTTATTGGGCCCACCGGCTGTGGAAAGACATTGCTGGCGCAGACCCTTGCACGATTTCTAAATGTACCGTTTACCATTGCTGATGCTACCAGCCTGACCGAGGCCGGCTATGTGGGTGAAGATGTTGAAAATATCATCCTTTCCCTGCTCCAGAACGCAGATTACGATGTGGAAAAAGCCAGGCGGGGTATTGTTTACATTGATGAAATTGACAAGATTGCACGCAAATCCGATAACCCGTCCATTACCCGTGATGTTTCCGGAGAGGGGGTTCAGCAGGCATTATTGAAGATTATAGAAGGAACTACTGCCAGTGTACCGCCCAAAGGAGGACGAAAACATCCACAGCAGGATTTTGTCAAGGTTGACACCTCTAACATACTTTTTGTTTGTGGTGGAACTTTTACCGGGCTAGAGCAGATTATTCAGCGGCGTTTGGGCTCCAAAATCATGGGCTTTGGCGCCAAAATCTTAAAGCAGGAAGAAAAAAGTATCGGTGAAATCCTGCAGATGGTTCAGCCCGAGGATCTGATCAAATACGGTTTGATTCCTGAATTTCTGGGTCGCCTGCCTGTTATTGCAACCCTTTCTGAATTGAATGAGCTTGCTTTGATAAGAATACTGAAGGAGCCGAAAAATGCCCTTATAAAACAGTTTTCAAAATTGATGGAAATGGAAGGTGTGAACTTAAGATTTACAGATAGCGCCCTTTCAGCCATTGCCAAAGAGGCCATGAAAAGAAAATCCGGCGCCAGAGGTCTTCGCGCCATTATAGAAACATCTATGATAGATATTATGTATGAAATTCCTTCTATGGAGAATGTAAAGGAATGTGTTATCGGAGAAGATACGGTGATCAACAAAGAGGATCCCATTCTTTTATTCGAGCAACCCAAAAAACAAGCACAAGACAGCTAATTAGTGCCCATCCATAAATCTATATTGGGCACAAATTAAGTTTCCAATGCAGAGATTGCGTAAAAGGGCCTTTTCTGGATAGAAACTAATTAGAGGTTTAAATTTTACGATGATTAACTTGCCGAAATTTTTTAAGGATAATGATCCCGATGTGCCGGAGTTACTGCTTCCGCTACTTCCGCTTAGAGATATAGTCGTCTTTCCACAAATGGTTGCCCCCCTTTTTGTGGGACGTTCAAAATCTGTGAAAGCCCTCTCCTATGCAATGAACAACGATAAAAGAGTGTTTCTTGCCACTCAAAAAAGGGCGGGTATTGACAACCCTACGGAAAAAGACATCAGCCAGATCGGGACCATTGCAAAGATACTGCAGCTTCTTCGGCTTCCGGACGGTACGGTAAAAGCTCTGATTGAAGGAAAAACCAGGGCTTCTGTTGTCCATTTTATCAAGAACCCGGACTTTTTGCAGGTGGCGCTGAAACCAATCGTTGAAACTGAGATATTGCCGGCCGAGGGCGAGGCACTGATCAGGGCTATTCATGATAGTTTTGATGAATATGCTAAAGTAAACAAAAACATCTCAAAAGATCTCGTAAAAACGGTTTCTGCCATTTCAGATCCTTCAAAGTTGGCTGATACGGTGGCGGCCCATTTTTCTTTTAAAATAGATGATAAACAGCGTCTGTTGGAAGCGGTTGTTATGGAAGAGCGGTTGTCTCTTCTTTTGAGCCTGATAAAGATGGAGATCGATATTTTCAAGATGGATCAGAGGATAAAAAACCGTGTCAAGAAACAGATGGAAAAAACCCAGAAGAATTATTATTTGAATGAACAGATGCGGGCCATCAAAAAGGAGATCGGAACGGAGGATGACAATAGAAGCGAGCTGAACGATCTTGAAAAGCGAATCAAACGCAAAAGGATGTCAAAGGAAGCTGCGGCCAAGGTCAGACAAGAGTTAAAAAAACTTAAGATGATGACCCCTATGTCGGCCGAAGCAACGGTGGTTCGAGGCTATATTGATTGGTTGATCAGTCTTCCCTGGTTTGAAAAGAGCAAATTCCGAAAAGATATTGAAGAAGCAGATAAAATACTGGAAGAAGATCATTACGGGCTGGAAAAGCCAAAGGAGCGCATTCTTGAATACCTTGCCGTCCAGTCTTTGGTCAACAAGATCCGGGGGCCGATACTTTGTTTTGTGGGGCCGCCCGGTGTGGGAAAAACGTCTTTGGCCCAATCTGTTGCCAGAGCTACGGGAAGAAAATTTGTACGTCTTTCCCTGGGAGGTGTTCGGGATGAGGCTGAAATTCGGGGACATCGGCGCACCTATATTGGCGCAATGCCCGGTAAGATTATTCAGTCTCTTAAAAAAGTCGGTGTTAACAATCCGGTATTTTGCCTTGATGAAGTTGATAAAATGAGTATGGATTTCCGTGGCGATCCTTCGGCCGCTCTCTTAGAGGTCCTTGACCCGGAACAGAATTACAGTTTTAACGACCATTATCTTGATGTAGATTATGATCTTTCGGACATTCTTTTTATTACTACAGCCAATACGCTGCCTGAGATACCGCTGCCCTTACAGGACAGAATGGAAATTATTCGTTTGCCCGGCTATGCCGAATATGAAAAATATTATATCGCCAGAGACTTTCTTTTATCCAAACAGATCGGAATGAATGGACTTAAAGATAAGAATGTACATTTTTCCAAGGAAGCTGTTCTTACAATTATCCGGAGATATACACGAGAATCAGGGGTTAGAAACCTTGAGCGCGAAATTTCTTCAATCTGCCGCAAAATCGCCCGTAAAGTGATAAAGGATAAAGAACACGACGGTTTTAAAGTGACTGCAAAATCCGTGCAAACATACTTAGGGCCGCCGCGCTTCAAAGAGCTTCAAATAGAGGAAAACGATCAAGTCGGAATTGTTACCGGGCTTGCCTGGACACAGGTGGGTGGAGAATTGCTTTGTGTCGAAACCCTGATTATGCCCGGCAGGGGAAAATTGACTATGACCGGCAAACTCGGAGATGTGATGAAAGAGTCTGCTCAGGCAGCCGTAAGCTATGTGCGATCACGTGCCGAGTTTCTCGACATAGATACAAAATTTTACCGGAAATTTGACATTCATATTCATATACCTGAAGGCGCTATTCCAAAGGACGGCCCTTCGGCAGGGATTTCAATGTGCACATCTCTGGTTTCGGCTCTTCTGAAAAGACCTGTTTATCACAATATTGCCATGACGGGTGAAATAACCTTGAGAGGACGTGTTCTGCCTATCGGTGGAATAAAAGAGAAAATTCTGGCTGCTCACAGAGGTGGCGTCAAGAAAGTTCTTATTCCCAAAGAAAACGAAAAGGATTTAAAGGATATACCCCCCACGGTGTTAAAAGAGGTTGAAATTGTTTTGTTGGAGCACATGGACGAAGTTTTGCCTCATTCGCTGGTTTTAAGTGAAGGGGATACTCTTTTTAAAGAAAGCGACGTGCCTTTAGACATAATGCAAAATGAAGTTGATCTGGAGCAGCGGCCAGCTTTAATATAAATAAAATTTATACCAGTCATTTTTTCAAAACAATTTAATCTTGACTTCATGCTGCTAAATTGTTAGCGGTACACTGCTTTAAAAATTCGCATAACCTAAAATCTGCTAGGAAGGTATAAGGGCGGATAGCTCAGTTGGGAGAGCATCGGCCTTACAAGCCGAGGGTCACAGGTTCAAGCCCTGTTCCGCCTACCATTTGGGGGTGTAGCTCAGTTTTGGTTAGAGCGCCGGCCTGTCAAGCCGGAGGTCGCGAGTTCAAGTCTCGTCACTCCCGCCATTTTAATGGAAGCCTATCATACAAGTGATAGGCTTTTTGTTTTTTTCTATCACTGGCATCCATAATTCCTATCATTTACTCCCTGAGTTTATCCACGGGCAAGGGCCAGGGACGCCCTTTTCAGGCGTACGCGTTTAGCCCGAGAGGTTAAGATTTTAAGTATATTTGACGATATAATATATTTAAAAGGAGAAATGACGTGTTAGTGTATATCATTTTAGGCATCACAATGGTTTATGTTGCTGTCGTTATTTTCCTTTACCTAAAGTCTGAAAGATCGGTCTGACGGTTACTGGTTGGGTATGCCTCAAAAAATTATCGCCCGTCTGAGCACCCTCTGTATGCCTGGCAAAGGGTCTAAACGTATATTTTTCATGCCTGTGTGATAAGATTCCCCCTTTCAAAAACAAAAGTGCCTGAAGGTTTTCCCCGGACCAAAAGTCATAATCCGCTTTGAAAACCGAATCAGCACCTCTTCCGAGACTATCAGACGGCTTTTTGACGAAGCGCTCAAAAATTACGAAAAGAAAAAATCAAAGCCATAAATCTTGATATAGATGTATTACTGAAATCCAAACCCATACAAAACCAATGGGTTTGAAAAATGGAAGAACAGAAATGGTCTGCACTTTCGATTATCTAATTTTATCGGGTTGCGTATGGGGTGCAACAGGTGCATTTGTCCTTGACGATTTATTATGATTTGGTACGATTCCCTGATTGTAAAGCCTGTCATTAAGAAGAAATGTATGATGAGTCACAATCTCAAAAAGATTTTGCAAAATGTTGCCCAAAGTTCCGGCCCTATTACAATTTTAACGGGTGCCGGCATCTCTGCCGAAAGCGGCATTCCGACATTCCGTGGTCCGGAAGGGTATTGGACTGTGGGCTCAAAGGAGTATCATCCTCAGGAGATGGCCACCTTCGGGATGTTTATGCAGTATCCGGATGAAGTTTGGAAGTGGTATTTATATAGAATCGGTGTATGTGGAAAGGCCGAACCGAATTCAGGGCATTTTGCCCTGGTAGAAATGGAAAAAATTTTCAAAAATCGCTTTACTCTGATCACTCAAAATGTAGACAATTTGCACCTTAGGGCAGGAAACAGTTTAAAAAACACGTATCAGATTCACGGAAACGTGTTTTTCATGCGCTGTGTCAATGAATGTACCGCACAAATTTATCCGGTTCCGCAGGACTTGACCGGCAGAACAAAAGATCAGACCATTACAGAAAAAGACCGCAACTTACTCCGGTGTCCGGATTGTGGAAATCGCACCCGTCCCCATGTGCTGTGGTTTGATGAAATCTATAATGAACACCACTATCGATATCATAGTTCATTGCAGGTCGCCGGGGAGACCGAACTGCTGATTGTCGTTGGAACCTCGGGTGCCACCAATTTGCCGAATCAGGTGGTATGGGAAGTAAAGAATCATGGGGGCGTCATTATTGACATCAATATTGAGGAAAACCCGTTTTCGAACCTTGCGATAAAAAGCGGGCGGGGTTTTTTCATAAAACAACCCAGCAGCAAGGCGTTGCCGATTATTTTACAACTATTTAAAGAAATGACATAACTTAGGGGCGTTGCCCCAATTGGAATAATGGAATGATGGAGTAATGGCCCCGGTGAAATAGAAAAAAAAGTTTCACTGGGTAAAAATGATGGGTGAGCTTGTCCTGAACGAAGTTGAAGGAAAGGAGTTTTTTACAATTAAAATGGTTTATTTCCGCCTTTATCCCCAATATTTCCGCCTTTCATTATTCCATTCTGATGGCAAAACAGGTTGCCATTAATAAACCTATACTAAGTCACACAAGGTATTCCGCAGATTGACCCCAGAGAAATAGGCTCTGCATTTCATTGGGCAAGCATTTCACGGGGCAGACGCAAAGATTGCGGAAGAGGGATATTCCCGGATGGAAACCAACTCGTGTCCATCCAGAAATGGTAGATTTTGGTTTCCGGCAAGGCCCGAGCGAGTTTTCAACCGCAGGCATAGCGCGCTATTTCGAGGATTGAAAACGAGCGAGAACGCCGCCGGGGGCCGAAAGATGCCGTTTATGGATGGACACGAACTAGAGATTCAACCGACTGACCAACGCTTCGAGATAAGTCGATTTCATTTGTTGACTGGCCATTGCCTGTTTAATGGGCGGAAGTTTCAGAATAACCCCTAAAACAGCGGCCATGGCACGGTGGCTTTTTAATACCTGATTGTCGAAAATCAGCTCTTGAAGCTTGCCCTGCTCAATGGCCATAACCACGACCCGGTGGGCGGTATTCAGCGGCGTAATCACCCTCTGATCTCTGGATTGCAAGCTAATGCAATCCTCGGGACAGACCCTGGCACAGACGCCACATCCCAGACAAATTTTCTCGTTAACCCGTGCCTTTTTCTTTTTGGGATGATGGGGATTGTTGGCCGAAACCAGGCTCATCGCCTCGACCGGGCATACGGTTACACATTTTCTGCACCCCGTGCATGTCTCATCTTGAATTTTTGGGATGAAATTGGTTGTATGAACCGGCTGCAAAATCGCAAATTTCCGGGCGGTAATCATGGCTTCGCAGCAGCATCCGCAGCAATTGCAGATAAAATTCACATCCTCTCTAACATTGTCGCCGAATTGTACCAGATTGTGTGAATAAGCTGTTTCCAGCAATTCCAGGCATTCCGACACCTCCACCTGTCGGGCATAGTCATATTTTATCAGCGATGATGCCACCGAGTTAAAGGTCATGCATGTTTCTTTGGGTGCATCACAGTCACGGCCCATATGCGACATTTTATGACGGCAATAGCAAGTGCTGATCCCGATGTGTGAAGCGGTTTTAATGACCTCGGTCGCCCTTTCATAATCGAAGATCTGTAATGCGTTCTCACTTGAAAGAACCGGCTCATGAACAAAAACCCGTCCCAGCTTAGTTTCTCCAACAAGAAACAGATTCTTGATAAAATCCTCTTCAACATTGAGATACTGGTAATACAGTTCGCTCAATAGTTTCTGATTAATGTCACCTCTGATACGCATCAGGGAGAATTCAAAAAATCCCGCCATAGGGGGCGGAAGGCAGTAAACCTGACGGCCGTTCTCTTCGATATCCATTAAAATCGCCCGGCCACACAGTTGATCTAAAATTTTCCGGGTTCTGACCCCGTCCATTTTCCATAAATGAGCGGCTTTTTCAGCTGAAAACGGTCTTAAGGGTAGTAGCGATACCAGTTTGGCATCTTTTTCGCTAAAAAGAATTTCTAGAATTTTATATAATAGTTTTGAAGGAGGCGCGCCTTGGGGAAATCGATTCAAACGATCCACCAGCTGTATATACCCGGATTTTATGGTGTGATGGGCCATAACAACCTCAAATTAAATTTCCATCGTTTTTAAATATTCGACGGCTTCTGGAATTTCCCGTTCGCTGAAAACACGGATACTATTTTCTACCAGAAGAACCGTCGTAATGCCTTTGCCCGGCTTTTTAATTACGGAAAAACTTCCGTCGTAAATATATGTGCTGCCGCACGAAGGGCTGCCATCTTTCAGAACGGCAAGCTTGATTTTGTGTAAGCGGGCAAGTTCAAGCGCTTTTTGAGCACCGGTCAAAAAATATTGGGTAACATCCTTTCCTTTAATGTTCATGACCCTAGCATGCCCGTGCAATACTGTACTTCCGTCGTGCCCGGAGATTTCCGAGCAAGGTCTGGGCACTGGAAGCCCTCCACCAACTTCGGGACAGAATGGCACCAGACGTCCCTGGAGCTTCCAATCCCCTAACACACGGCTTTCATTAACTTTAACCCGTCCGTTGTAACGCACATTTTCTCCAATTAAGCAGGCGCTGACAAGTACTTTATTCATTTTCATCCATATTTTTTTTACCGTTGAATCCTCAGTTTGCACGGTAACCATAAACTCTATTTCAGGGAGTTTCAAGTTTTACTTATGGGTTTTATTTATATATGGCGCCATTTTTTCTTGAATAATTTATTAATCCATAAAACCTTCAGCTAAGCTGAAGGTCCCAGCTTTGCTATGCAGGTATGTGAGTTTATATTCACCGCCCGCTTCGCTTAAGGCACAGAGGGCGCAGAGAATAATAATTTTTCCGTTGCCGTTGAGAGGACGGCAATGGAAAAGCACTAAACAGCTTATGCTGCAACAAAGCAACGCATGATAGATGCTTTCAATACAACGAGAACTCATATGTTATATTCCACGAAGAGTTGTGTCATTTTGCTTTTCGGCGTCTCAGCGAAAAGCAAAAAAGAAAAACCAAAAACTCTGCGATTTTTGCGACTCTGCGGTAAATAATTATTTATTGAAGACCCTTTTAGGGGTGTTTATTGACTAAAAATCCTCACTAAAACTTGAAGGAATTTTCTTTATTCCAGCATTCCATTCTTCCATGTCGATGGCATAAACAGGTTGCCACTAAAAAACTCAGGGATGGTTTTAGAAAATCACATGCTGGATTTTTGCAATAAATTTGGAAGCGTAACACTCCTACTCCTGCTCATAGCTGTGGGTACAGGCAATGCATAAAATTATAGATACCCCTCGGAAAAATTAGGCTGTCTCTACTAAAATCGTTATGTTTTCAGAATTTATTATTTGACACACTCTAACAATTATTATATTTGGGAACGTTTTTAACTAAAATTGATAAGACCGCCTAAACAACAGGAGAAAGGCGTATGGAATTTTGGAGGGTTCCACTTGACGCGGACACCATACAAGTCTCTTTAGGCATCGTGCACATCCTGGAGGATCGATGTAAAGGATGTGGATACTGTATCGAGTACTGCCCCAAGCAAGCCCTTGAATTTTCAACAAAATTCAACCAAAAGGGGTATCATCCCCCTGTTGTTGTAAAGCCCGAGGAATGCGTAAACTGTCACTACTGCGAAATCATTTGCCCGGAGTTTGCCATATTTTCAGTAGAATGCCCACAAACAACCAAACCCGGCCAAGCCGAAACCAACCATGCGATATAAACTGGCAATCATCATTGAACTTAGGGGCTTCGCCCCAATTGGAATAATGGAATTATGGAGTAATGGCCCCGGTGAAATAGAAAAAAAAGTTTCACTGGGTAAAAATGATGGGTGAGCTTGTCCTGAACGAAGTTGAAGGAAAGGAGTTTTTAAAATTAAAATGGTTTATTTCCGCATTTATCCCCAATATTCCAATATTCCAGCATTCCATTATTCCATGCTGATGGCATAAACAGGTTGCCATTAATAAACTTGTATTTTCAAGAAGTTGTAGAATTTCCGAGACGTTTAATTATATGAAACCACAGAAACACACAGATTATAAAGGTTAGACAAGAGACGAATGAAACCAGCGGTCCTTACCGGTGAATATTTTATGACCGGCGACGTTGCCTGTGCCGAAGGCGCACTGGCAGCAGGATGCCGTTTTTTTGGGGGATACCCCATAACACCAGCCACTGAGATCGCCGAACGGATGGCTATCCGGCTTTCTCATGTTGACGGATGTTTTATCCAGATGGAAGACGAAATCGGCGCGATGGCCGCAGTTCTTGGTGCATCATGGGGCGGTGTAAAAAGCATGACCGCCACCTCCGGTCCCGGATTCAGTCTTATGATGGAAAATATCGGTTTGGGGATCTGTACGGAAACTCCCTGTGTTGTGGTAAATGTTCAGCGCGGCGGTCCCTCAACAGGTCTTCCTACACATGGCGCCCAGAGCGACATGATGCAGGCCCGATGGGGGTCACACGGGCACTATGAAATTATTGCCATAGCCCCGTCCTCACCCCAGGAAATATTTTATTTAACGATCACAGCGTTTAATCTGAGTGAAAAATACCGGTTGCCGGTTCTCATCATGACCGACGAAATTATCGGGCATATGAGTGAAAAAGTCATTATACCCGAAGCAAAATTACTTGAGATCGTATCGCGTCCCAGACCCAAAGGGAGAAAAGACCGCTTTAAACCCTTTGCACCCGGACCTAATGGTGTCGCACCGATGCCGGCGGCAGGGGAGGGCTATAACCTGCACATTACCGGTCTTACCCACGATGAAAAGGGGTATCCGGTAATGGCCGTAGAAACCCAGACAGAAATGATGGCCCGGATTACCGAAAAAATCCAAAAAAATTTAGACGACATCATTCGGACAGATAGTTTCCTCCTCGATGATGCTGAAATTGTCGTTGTATCTTATGGAGTTTCGGCCCGAACCAGCATGGCCGCTGTCGCTGAAGCCAGAAAGCTGGGAATCAAGGCCGGACTTTTGCGCCTGGTAACGATTTGGCCTTTTCCCGAAGATCAGATTCGCAAGCTGGCAGATAGAGTCAAGGGATTCGTGACGGTAGAAATTAATCTGGGTCAGATCCATCGAGAGGTTGAACGATGCGCCGGGGGCAAGGTTCCTATATTTTTAGTCGGGCATCCCGGCGGGACGATTATCCATCCTGACAGCGTTGTTAAAATGTTGAAAGAGGCCTTTTAAACCATGCAAGAAATCCCGGTAACATCCAAAAAACAACCCTGTCATCCCCTGGATGATCTTATCCGCACGGATCGCATTCCCCATATCTGGTGTCCGGGGTGCGGGATTGGAACAGTGTTCTCTGCGTGTCTGGCTGCTCTGAAAGGAAGCGGTATCAATCTTCGAAAGACGGTGATGGTCTCGGGAATCGGATGTTCGGGACGTGCCGCCGGTTATGTTAAACTGGATTCCTTTCATACAACCCACGGGAGGGCCATACCCTTTGCCACCGGATTAAAACTTGCCAACCCTGAACTGAATATCGTGGTGTTCAGCGGTGACGGCGATCTCTTCGCCATCGGCGGAAACCATTTTATCCATGCAGCCCGGCGGAATATGGATATGACGGTTATCTGTGTAAATAATTTAAATTATGGCATGACCGGCGGCCAGGTCGCCGCAACCACACCTTACCTGGCTAAATCGACAACAACACCGATGGGAAATCCTGAAACCCCTTTTAATCTGCCGCTAATGGCCTATGCGTGCGGCGCCACGTATGTGGCCCGATGGACCATGCTGCACACCAGAGATCTTACGGATTCCATAACAGAAGCGATTTGTAAAAAAGGGTTTTCCTTTATTGAAGCACTTTCACCGTGTCCGGTAAATTACGGTCGACGCAATAAACAAAAACCCCTGGATATGCTTAAGTTATACCAGGAAAAAGCGATCATCAAAAATGATGCAGATCCTTCTACACTGGACATAGACTTTGAAAAGGGCATCATTTTGGGCAAATTTGTCGATCTGGATCGACCGACGTTTATTGAACATTATGACAAGATCTACCGGCCGAGCCGTCTTCAAGAAAACGTTCCGGGGTTGAACTCATGACCGACTCTCAAAATCATAAACAGGGAAAAAAGGAAATTATAATTACCGGCTTTGGTGGGCAGGGCATTATCCTTGCGGGTATTATCCTGGGAAAAGCGGCTGCCATTGGTGAACACATGGAAAGCACACTTGTTCAGTCTTACGGGCCCGAGTCTCGTGGGGGGTCGTGTAATGCTCAGGTTGTCATTTCCGATGAAATGATTCATTACCCTTATGTGAGCCATCCGGATATTTTGGTCTGCATGTCTCAATCAGGCTATGATAAGCTAATCAAGCAGATCAAGGAAAAAGGAACGTTAATCATTGATCAGGATCTGGTTCGCCCTGCCCGTGGATTAAAATGCGACTTTTTTTCTATTCCTGCCACCGGCATGGCCGAAGAGCTTGGACGAGTAATGATCGCCAATATCATTATGCTCGGTTTTTTAACAGCCGTCACAGAAGTTATTTCCATGGACGCAGCCCAAAAATCCGTGGTGGAATCCGTTCCAAAAGGCACTGAAAAACTTAACACAACGGCCTTCAAAAAAGGTCATGACTATGGCTTGGCCACACTCAAGGGACGACAGAAAAAGGCCGCGGGTCACGCAGGGGCTATTTCATGAAACGTCCCAAAGAACGGCTTCACCGGGTCACCGTTATCGGTGCGACACCGGCCGGTATAGCCGCAACCAACAAGCTTGGAGAACTGGGCATTCCCCTCACCCTTGTTGATTCTGATTGCGATCTGGATAAAAAACTTTCCCGGGATGAATGGGTTCTGAAATCAGGCATTCCTTTAAACCATGCCCATCGACCCGGGCTTATCAGAATTTTAAGAAACCCTGCCATTCGATGCATCTTTCCCGCAGAAGTCTCCTCCATTAAGCATAATCGCCAAGGATTCCGTGTTCACCTAAACATCCCCCAAACCTTTGTAGATCAAGACAAATGTACGCTTTGCGGTCGTTGTACCGAAATATGCCCGGTTTTGCTTCCCGGAGGAGAAAAAGCCATCCAAATTAACAGTCAGCGAAGCCTTCCCGGCCGACCGGTCATAGATAAACGGCGCCGGCCGCTCTGCCAGGCAAACTGTCCGCTAGGGGTTAACGCCCAGGGCTATATTGCCCTTGTAAAAGCCGGCAGGTTTGTCGAAGCGCTTGACCTTATCAGGGAAAATAACGTTTTGCCCGGCATCTGCGGACGCATTTGTACCCACCCTTGTGAGGCCGTCTGCAGAAGGGGTGAACTCGATGAACCTGTCGCCATCATGGATATTAAGCGATTTGTGGCAGACCATGAGCGCTCCAATCCCAGAGACATACAAGCCTGTGATGTTCATAAAAAGTCAGAAAAGATCGTCATTATCGGCTCAGGTCCGGCAGGGATTTCCGCCGCTGCGGACCTGGCCCGATTCGGCTATGAGGTAACGGTTTTCGAAAAAGAGAAAGAAGTCGGCGGGTTGCTCCGTTACGGAATTGGGCGTCATCGCCTGCCCAGGGATATCATCGATAATGATCTTGAATATATTAAGAAACTGGGCGTACAATTTATTACCGGCCATTCCGTTGATCTGGCCCGTGATATGGATTTGCTCAAAAAAGACTTTGACGCTGTCATTATCTCCAATGGGACGTGGTCTGATCTAAAATTAGGTGTGCCCGGAGAAACGCTGGAAGGTGTTGAAGGTTGCCTCTCTTTTTTGGGGCGCTTTTATCGCAACGAAATAAAAGCACTCGATGAAAAAGTAGCGGTGATTGGGGACGGCAACGCCGCTTTTGACCTGGCTCGTACACTTTTGCGTCTGGGCGCCCATGTCACAATTTTATCCTGGTTCCCTGAAGATTTGATCCCTGCCAATGCCGAAGAAATTCGGGCCGCTAAAGAAGAAGGAATTCTCATTCGGGACTGCACGCAGACCATTGCGTTTTTAGGTCAAAACGGTAAGCTCCATGGGATGCGTTGCATGACCACCAAACCCGGAGAGCCCGATGCCCAGGGTATCCCCTGGCCGGTCATTATTCCGGATAGTCCGCCCTTTGAACTCGAGTTTAACCGGGCTTTTGTTGCCATCGGTCAAAGGGGAGCTCTGCAGGGTCATAACCATTCGTTCAGCTTTGATGTTTCAACACGAGGCTTGATTGAGGTTGATGAATATTTGCGTACGAATTTACCGGATGTCTATGCTGTAGGAGATTCGGTTTCAGGACCCTCATCCGTTGTTGAAGCCATGGCCGCAGGCCGGCGGGTTGCCCGTATCGTTCATGGCGATATTTGTAAAGAGGAGGTCTTTTATCCTGGGCTCTTAAGGCCGGAGGACAAAGATTTTCCGGAAATTCCGGCGGATATACCTTCGCAGGCAAGAACGATCATGCCGGAAAGGCAACCCGCGGTTCGCAAGGATAGTTTCTTGGAAGTTTCCATGGGCTTGAGTGAACAACAGGTTTTTTTGGAAGCCGCCCGATGTCTGCAATGCGGAGTTTGCAGCGAATGTCTCCAGTGCGTTGATGCCTGTGGTGCAATTCATGCCATAAACCATTCACAATTACCGGAAGAGACCATTGAGCAAACCGGTGTGGTCATCATTGCAGACCCGGAAATAGCCCCGATGGTCAAGGGGGATGATGTCATCCGAGTGTACGGGCCCAAAACAGCGAAACCGGATGTTAACGCTATGTTTGTTCGCGGTTTTGCAGCGGCTTCCCGGGCCATGATATTGCTTGGGGGAACTTTCCAACGGCCAAAGGGTTATGGGTTGTCGTTTTCGACCCCTGATCCGGGGCTTTCCCCGGAAATCCGTATGGGAATTTTTGTTTGCAAATGTAACAATGCCTTTGGATGGCTTGATGATATGAGTCAATATGTCGCGGGATTACAGTCTCAAGAGGATGTGGTTCATGCCCAGGTTGTAAACTCGGCCTGTACTCATGAAGGATCTTTGAGTATTATCCGGATGATTCGTGAAAAAGGACTTACCCGCGTGGTACTTGCATCCTGTGTATGCTGCCCGCTCAACTTTATTTGCAGCGCCTGTACGGACCAGCGAAGCCGGCTGAAAAACGCTTTATTTACCGGAACAGGGATCAGTCGTTCAATGGTGCAGACCTGCAACTTAAGAGGAGAAGTCCTTCGTCTTTTAAAACGGAGCCCTTCCCTAGCCTTGAAAAAATTTACCGGATTCATTAATCGTTCCATGAATCGGGCAAGAAGATTGAAACCGCTTCCGGATCTTATTAGAAACTATAATTTTACCACGGCGGTAATCGGGACCTCAGAAGTCGCCAAAAGCAGTGCATTGACCCTTGCTGAAGCAGGACTGGAGGTTTTTTGGTTCCCACGGTCGCAAAAACCACCAGCGGAAATTCTTGATCATCCCAACGTGCACAACTTCGGAGGCTTTTTCATCAAAGAATTGAGCGGGACGCTTGGTAATTTTCACATCATCGCAGAATCAGGCGATTCCCGACAGATAATGACGGTGGGGACGGTCATCCTGGATGAAAAGTCAAGAAAGAAAATTAAATATATTCATCAGGAAGGTCTGCCGGGCCGAACCGTGGCATCTTCTATGCAGGAAATGGGCGTGCCCGGAATACCTTTCTTTTATCCGGGTTCAACCGCCATTTCCGGACTTTTTTTAGCTGAACCGCCGGGCATCAATGTCTCTAACCGGAAAAAAGGCGCTGCCGCCGCCGTCCAGGCAGCAGCCATTATGCCGCGCGAACCTCGCCATAACAAAGGATATACCGTTGTGGTGGATGAAAGCCTGTGCCGAAGTTGTGGACGCTGCATCCGCGTCTGCCCTTATCAGGCGGTGACATTGCACAGAAACGCTATGGACGGATGGGCCGCCTGGGTGGACGAGACTCTGTGCAAAGGCTGCGGCAATTGTATTTCCGTATGTCCCACCAATGCCGTGGACAGCCCGTATCGTAACCAGGAATTTCTCGAACAGACACTTGAAAAAATATTGCTGACGTAAAAAATGGACGACGTTAAAATAATCTTATTTTTATGTAACTGGGGCCCCCATACCGCTTTTCAAACACTCCAGGACAATGGAAGCGAAATTCCCGATGAGGTAAGTATGATTCGGATTCCCTGCACCGGAAGAATCAGTAAATCCCTTCTGTTTAAAGCCTTTGAAATGGGAGCGGATGGTGTGCTTTTGTTAGGGTGCAAACCCGGAACCTGCCGATACGGCAGCGGTACAGCGACTGCCCGTGAGAATACCGAAGATACGAGGGATATTATCGGACTTTTAGGCCTGGGAAAAGAACGGTTGCGCCATGTCACATTTCTCCCGGATGAGTCGGATCTATTATTGAAATTCTTGAATGACTTTTGTAATCAAATCCGGTCGCTGGGTCCGAGTCCTATGGCGCCCATCCCAATACCGGAATCAGAAATTGTAAGCCGGGAGTCTTTGGCCGAGATCGTTTCTTATCATGATGCTTTTGCCTGTCAGGACTGTGGGAAATGCGCTTCCGCCTGTCCCCTGGCACTGATCGGCAAACCATTCTCGCCACGGGAGCTGGTCAATTCCATCATTGCCGGCGATTTGGATTCTCCTTCTGTAAACAAAGATATCTGGTCCTGCCTGACCTGCGGCCTCTGCTATGACCGCTGTCCATCGGCAGTTAATTTTCCCGAGTTTATCCGCGATATTCGCCACGTTGTTAGAAAAAACGGTGGAAATGCTCATGAGGCGCACGGCGGATTTTTTCAGTCTCTGATGCGAGCCATGACAACACCCGGGCTCAAAACAGAGCGATGGGATTGGCTGCCCCAAGATGTGGATCTTGACTCCAAGAGTAAGATCCTTTTTTTTGGGGGTTGCACCCCGTACTTTGACATATTTTTCAGAAATCATCTCGGCGTTGAAACCCTTAATATCTTAAAAGATAGTCTTCGCCTTCTTAATTTCTTCGATATTAAACCGGCCCTGCTCCAGGATGAGCGATGTTGCGGACACGATCTCCTCTGGTCGGGAGATAAAGATAATTTTTTAAAATTAGCAGCAATGAATGTGGATTCGATTCATAACCTAGGAATTGAGGAGGTGATTACCGCTTGTCCGGAGTGCCATAGGACACTGGCCTATGACTACCCGAAACATGGGATTAAATTAAATTTCAAGGTCACCCACATCTATGAACTGCTTGAAAAAGAGATCAGCAAAGGAGCGATAGATTTTAAAAAAATTGATAAAAAGATAACATTCCAGGATTCGTGTCGTTTAAACTGGCTTGAAGCACCTGCGGACCTTCCCAGAAAATTGATCCGGCGCCTCAAGCCAATCAACTTCAGGGAAATGCAGAATAATGGAAGCGCGGCCATATGTTGCGGGAATTGCGCCTGGACCGGATGTGATGCGTTCAGCAAGGCACTTCAGGTCAAACGCTTGAGACAGGCGCATGACACAGAAAGTGATCTTCTGGTCACCGCCTGCCCCAAATGTCAGATTCATCTCCGCTGTGCCATGGAAGATCCTTTTCTCGGAGAAGAACTTAACATGGATATGATAGACTTGACCGGTATTATTGCAAAAACCATTTGCTGGGAGTAACCGTTTACACGGGAACAATTTTGGAAACTATTTAAGGAATGAACATGGAACCTGCTACATCAATAAATACAAAACCGCAGATGCGTATCGGCGTCTATGTCTGTCATTGCGGCTCAAATATCGCTCGGACGGTGAACTGTCCAAAAGTTTCCGAAACAGCGTCCCGGCTTGAGGATGTTGTTATTTCAAAGGATATCGCTTACGCCTGTTCCGAGCCCGGTCAACAGGAAATCCGGCAGGATATTCAGGAACACGGCTTGGAGCGCATTGTCGTGGCTTCGTGTTCACCGAGGCTTCATGAACCCACTTTTCGACAGATGATGCAATCCGCCGGTCTTAATCCATATCTTTTGGAAATGGCCAATCTCCGTGAACAATGCAGCTGGGTCCATTTGAATGAACCTGATGCAGCAACACAAAAGGCTGAAGACCTTGTAAAAATGGCCGTCTCCCGAGCACGATTGCTCCAGCCGCTTGAAGAAGAAAAGCTGCCGCTCACCAAACGAACCCTGATCATCGGCGGAGGCATTGCCGGTATTCAGGCTTCCCTCGATCTTGCAGACAACGGTTATGAGGTCGTACTGGTTGAAAAAAATGCTTCCATCGGCGGAACCATGGCCCAGCTTGACAAGACCTTTCCTACGATGGACTGTTCCATCTGAATTCTGGGTCCTAAGATGACGGATGTCGGTCGACATCCCCGGATTAAACTGTACACCCTGAGCGAAATAGTAGATGTTAAAGGCTATGTGGGCAACTTTGATATAAAGATATTAAAAAAGGCTCGTTATGTGTCGGAGGAAGATTGCACCGCATGTGGTGACTGCGCTGCGGTTTGCCCCGTAGTTCGTCCCGACGAGTTCAATCTGGGCCTATCATCGCGCAAGGCCGTTTTTACCCCTTTTCCCCAGGCCGTTCCCTCGGCCTATGTCGTCAATATCAATGAATGCTTGGGGCATAACCCCGTGGTTTGCGCAAAATGTCTCGAAGCCTGTGAAAAGGGATGCATCAATTTTCACATGTCCGATGATGAAATCCAGGAAAGTGTGGGATCAATCATCGTGGCGACCGGACTGGAGCCTTATAATCCCACTGAGCTTGACGAATACGGATATACAAGATTCAAAAATGTCCTTACCAGTCTTGAATTTGAACGCCTCATCAATGCCGGGGGCCCTACCAAAGGAAAACTGATTCGCCCCACAGACAGAAGACTTCCTAAATCCGTCGGGTTTATCCAGTGTGTGGGCTCACGTTCCGCCAGGAAAGGCGGCAGCTATTGCTCTAATACCTGCTGTATGAACACCATTAAAAGCACACTGGTACTCAAAGAACATTACCCTGATATTGACATAAAGGTTTTTTATATAGATATTCGTGCCTTTGGCAAAGGATTCGAAGATCTCTTTATGCGCAGCCGTCGTCTGGGAGTGCATTACCTGAGAGGTTTGCCAGGCAACGTTGAAGAGCTGCCGGATCACAGCATGCGGGTTGCGGTCGAAAATACGGTAACCGGCAGGCTGGAATTTTTCGATCTTGAAATGCTCGTCTTAGCTCTCGGAATGAAGCCGGCCAAAAGTACCCGGCGGCTCCAAGAAATGTTGGGGCTTCAGCTAAACCCCGACGGTTTTTTCCTGGAAGCTCATCCCAAGCTCCAACCGGTTGACGCGGCCTCTCGAGGAATTTTCTATGCGGGATGCGCCGAGAGCCCCAAGGATATCAAAGACAGCGTTACACAGGCTTCAGCAGCCGCAGTCCGCGCCATTCGCCTGATGCATAAAGGAGAAATCTACACAGAACCGATTACTTCCGAAATAGACCCCGAAAAGTGCAACGCTTGCGGCAAGTGTGTTGAAGTTTGTCCCTATAATGCAATTACAAAAGGTATCAGAAAAAAGACGCCTTGTGTCGTGAATACGGCAGCATGCGCCGGCTGCGGCACTTGCGCTGCGGAATGCCCTTATGACGCCATTGTTATGAACCATTTTACAGACGACCAGATTAACAACCAAATCGATTCCATGCTCGAAAAAAGTTCGCAAGAAAAAATTCTGGTATTTGCCTGCAACTGGTGCTCATATGCCGGCGCTGATTACGCGGGGGTTTCACGTCTTCAATATCCCTCAAATGTTCGGATTATCCGGACCATGTGCTCAGGCCGAGTTGACGAAAAATTTATCTTTAACGGCTTTCTTAACGGTGCGCCGGTTGTCCTGGTCAGCGGATGCCATATGGGTGACTGTCATTATATTGATGCCAACCGCTGGACTGAGAAAAGAGTTAAAAAGATTCGAAAGAAAATGGAGAAACTGGGAATCCGGCCCGAACGGCTCCAGCTCGAATGGATCAGTGCGGCAGAAGGTAGTCGATTTGCCGAGATAATGGGAAGGATGGAAAAACTTCGTCAGTGTGTTTCCATTCAGGAGATTTCAGAAACCATTGAGATCCTAAAGAATCGGGGAAAAATGACCCAAAACTGAATAATAACAAAAATTTTCAAGGATCCACACCATCCCCATAAACGATACCCGCCGGCATCTTTTCCGTTCCAATTCCATTTTACTTTATTACCTTAAAAGAATGAGTGAACGTTTTTAGTATATAGGAGGAAGACATAATGGAAGACTGGGTCAAACAACTCCAAAACAGCGTCAACACCCTTGATAGACTGAAGACGTTTGTCAAGGTCACCCCGGAAGAAGAAGAGGCTATAACGACTCTAAATACTAAATGGGGGACAACCCCTTATTTTGCTTCTTTAATGGATCCGGATAACCCTGATTGTCCAATACGCAAACAGGTTATTCCCTCTATGAAAGAAACTGAGAATCGATATGGAATTCCAAATTACCTGATTTGGGAAGAAAACCGTGATACCGAGGAGATCAGACCCGACTGTATCGCCAGACAGTATCATGACCGCATAGCCTTTACCGTTACCGATGTCTGTGCAAATTACTGCCGTCATTGTTTTCGTAAAGAACTCGTGCTTGACCGAGAGCTCAAGCTTCGCTTTGATTTGGAAGAGGGTGTGGCGTGGATCCGTGAACATGAGGAGATTCGGGATGTTCTCATTACCGGCGGTGACCCTTTCATACTTTCAGATCAAAAGATTGAATATCTTATCCGCAAGTTGAGAGAGATCTCTCATATAGAGATGATTCGCTTTGGAACACGCACACCGATTGTTTTGCCCCATCGAATTACCGACGGTCTCAAAAAGGTTCTAAGGAGCTATCATCGGGTGCCAATCTGGGTGAATACGCAATGTAATCATCCCAAAGAAATTACGGAAAAGACGGCAAAGGCTGTTTTCGATCTCCTATCATGCGGAGTCAACGTGGGCAACCAGGCGGTCTTGTTAAAGGGGATCAATGATGACGTAGAGACTTTTAGGAAGTTGCATCAAAAGCTTTTAGCGGTTCGCATCCGGCCTTACTATGTCTTTTACTGTGAGCCGGCACCGGGAATCGATCATTTTCGGACACCGATTGAAAAGGGGGCCGAACTTATTCGAGATGCGCTGCGGGGTCACACGACAGGTCTGGCACAGCCAATGTATGTCATTGCCACCAATATCGGCAAGATCCCTTTAATGCCGGATTATTACATCATCGAAAAGAATGAAAAAGAATATACGCTGAAAAATTATCAGGGCATTTACACAACCTGGCCGAATATGCCGGATTCATGATAACTGTGGACTATTGGTTTGGCAGGTAGGGCGTTAGATCCCGGATATATTCTGTTAGTATTTTGAAGCCGCCATCCGTTAATACAGAAATTGCTTTTTCCCCATCTTCATCAGCCACCCTCATAATGAGCTGATAAATGCCCGGGAACTTTTTAACCGGCCAGGTAACCAAACTCCGGATACTGATCTGCTGATCCTTGAGGAGTCTCGAAACCTCAGCCAAAACTCCGATACGGTCTTTAACCAGAACGATGAACCGTTCACTTCCCTCATCTAGGCCGATGGCACGTAACAAAACCTCCATAACATCTGTAGTCGTGATGATTCCTACGAGTTTTTCCGCTTCCATGACCGGCAGAGCGCTGATCCGGTTTTCCTGCATGATGAGAGCGGCACTTTCAATGGTGGTGTCGGATGATATAGTGATGATCTTTTTTGCCATGATCATTTCAACGGTCAACTGAGTTAACAGATAATTCAACTCATGAACGCTCAGAGTTGTGGCCGGAGAGGCCCAGCTTTGCTTAACATCTCTGTCCGAGACCAATCCAAGCAAATTTTTATTTTTATCTACTACCAGAAGGTGGTTAATCCGCTTTTCTTCAATAATATCTTTGGCTTTTATTATGGTTGTATCAGGGGAGACAGTCACAAGATATGTATTCATAACACGACCCACATACATAGAGGCAACCCCCTTTGCATGATTAAAACAGCCTTAACAAAACAAATCATACTCGTTTTTAGTGCGGAAAGAAAGAACAATTATTTATGTAATTCTACGTTGTTTAAACAAAATCGTCCTTCTTCGGCATAATCTATGGCTTGGAAAACACTTTCTTTTTCATGTAAAACCTGGTGACATTGTATGGCCTGTAATATTTTACAATCTTTGGCGCATTGTTCTTTAGGTTGATTTTTCTTTTTGCAATTTGCACATGGGGAAGAGATCATAATTCCTCCTTCTGTTATGCTTGTTTAATAACGAAAAACCATTTCCTTTAAAGCTTAATTATAACCTAAATTGAGCGATTTTTTACTCGATCTGCACCGATTTCTTGCGCATCAAGGATCCGTGAAAATCCTCGACATATCCACGGGTATGCCTGCGGTTTTCGCGAACCCTTATGCATCAAGATCTCAGCACATCTCTTCGCAAAAAATTGCTCAACTCAGGTATAAATAATTGGTCGGTCTGACTGTAAAACTTAGACAAACTTTATATAAAAATAATGCTACGGTTACTGAGTCTCTCCGGTGGTCTTTTTCTGGTCCTGAAAAACCTCACAGTTCTTACACCAATTGCGCATGTTCCCTTTCCTAAAAATTTCCGTGCAAACTTCACGATAATATTGCATTTTTGGATCTTTAGGACATGTTATAAATGTTTTGCCCATCTATTCTTTCCTTCATCTTTATGATAATTTCATAATTATTAATATGTTAAATAAACTTTGAACGGTAATATAAAATAAAGTGTCTTGTGTGTCAAGTAAAAAGATACCACAATATATTGAGGTAATTGTTAAAATGTCGATTAAACAGATCAAGTAGATTTGTTCTGTTTGTCATTCCGGATTCTATGGGCAAATTGTTTTTTATATCAAATGGTTGTATAATTTATGAGATATATAACAAAGGGATAATAGATGCGAGGGACCCTTGCATCGGGCCAGATAATAAACGCAGATGGTAAAAATGATCGTAAGTTTACGCCGGAGCTATTATTTCTCGATTCTTTTAAATGGCGGTTCAATCATTAACCAGCGTTTTACTTTTTTGGCTATTCTTTTTAAAAGCCATACCTGGGCATCCGGACTCGCTTTGCCAGCTATTTGATCAGCGAGTGTAACATCGCCGGCCTGGTACCGCATATACACTTCACTCATATGCATCTCTAAATCAGCAGACAAATATTTTGCATACGCCAGGGCAATTTGCCAGTGAGCAAAAGTTTCTAATTTATCATATTTTTCTACCATCGCTTGAGAATGTCCAATTTTAGACTCCAGTCTGATAATAAAATTTATTGTCTGGGGGAGACGCAGCCACTGGGGGGCGGATTTGTTTTTAGGACGCCCCACAGCCTTCCAAAAATCTGTTAAGCAAAGTAGATCATTCTTTACATTAATTTTTTGACCTTGGTAGTTTAGATTAAATTTTTGATAAACCATGATTTCCCCTTTTCCCCGATTTGTTTTGATCTATCCTAAAAAAGTTGTAAATATGAATTTTTCCGATCACATCTTATTTAGTATATATAAACGTTAGGTGTCAAATAGGGAATGTTATCTTGTTTGACACTAAGGTGCTATTATTATAAATTGTGTTCAAATAGATGGTTATCGACGGTATGGAAAGGAGTTATATATGCGTAAAAGAGTTTTGATTTTACTGATACTGCCGTTTGTTTTTTTGGCGTGTAAAGAAAATTCCCTCAACCTCAAAATCCGCTTCAATCAGGTTCAAGGACTGAAACAAGGAAACCGAGTCATTTTTGGGCAGAATCATATCGGCACCGTCAAAAGACTTTTTTATTCAGATGAAGGTTTTTTCATTGTGGATATTGCCATAAAAAAAGATTTTACTGACACTGCCACAGAGCATTCCAGGTTTTCTATCATTACTGATCCCCAAAACCAGGAGAATAAGGCCGTTGAGATGATCCAGATCCGTAGCGGCGGAACGCTTTTGAAAAATAATGCCACCCTCCAAGGTTACACCGAGACTTCAATCCTTTTCCAGAAGCTTTTTGGTGGAATTGAGAACGGACTTAAAGATTTAGAAAAACAGTTTGAACAATTCTCCAAAGACTTAAAAAGCATTCCGGAGACTGAAGAATTCAAAAAGCTCGAAGACGAATTGAAGCGTTTGGCAGAAGAGATGAAACGATCCGGACAAGCGGCGCGAGAAAAGATAAAGGAAGAATTATTGCCGCAACTCAAAAAAGAGATGGAAAAACTCAGAAAAAGGTTGCACGAGTTCGGCCGTGAGGATGAGATGAAATCTCTTGAAATCGAAATGGAAAAAATTCAAAGAATATAACACTATAAATGCGCACTACCAAATTTAAAACCTGAATCTTGCACGAGTCGGAGGCTTTCATATGCAAGGCAGTTAAGGGTGAAGTCATAGTGAACTATTACGAACCCTTAATAACGCAGCAGATGAAAGCCTCCGGCTCGCCCTTTGGGGTGAAAATTAATGAATAAAAAAGATCATCATCCGATTTGCCATTTGGGTAAAATGTATGATTCTATGATTTTGTTTAAACCCGCTTCAATTAAGAATTATAAAGATTTTCATTAATTTTCATGCAAGATTTAGGTAATAAAAAACAGAAGTTACAGGTGACGGTTCACGTAATCATGTGCATGTGATACAGCCTCTGTGATTTCTTTTGAGTGCGGAAGGGTTGCCTCAATCTGTTCTATATACTCACGAGTTTTAACGGCCCGGAACGAAGGAACAAAATTAAGATCAAACACCCAGCTGATCTGGAGCAGCTTAAAATCGTTTAATGTTTTTAAATTTTGCATAAGGACAAGGCGGCTCTCTCGTATTGCTGTTACAATCTGTGGTGAACACGCTGGATCATCGGGAAGGCCAATTTCTAAAACCGAATTTGGCCGTTTATCAGGCTTTCTATAGTGATCTATGACAACTTTCCAGATATCCAGCTTATCGGCATCCCGCAGAAGGCGAATGTAAAAAAGTGTTTTCTCATCCTCATCTTTGGGTATTGAAGCGGTGTTGTGATAGGCAACGGCTTTTGTGATCCAGCGCTTCTCGTCTTTTGTGCATACCGCCAGAACGTTATGTTTGGCCATCTCCCGAAGTCCGAGCTTGGCATGGTTTTCAGATACCATATCATTGAACGTTCCATATACCGCATACTGTTTGAACCGGCCAATATCATGAAATAGCCCCATGGTCTCTGCCAGTATCATTTCCTGGTCAGACAGACCCAGAGCGTTGCCAAGCATGATGATATTTTCGCATACTCGCTCAGTATGTCTTTCCTTGAGACGTATAGCATAAATGTCTCTGGGGTCATCCGTGTAAAAACCCGCAACATAATCAGCAAACCATGATTTTAAGTGGTTCAGATCTTCCCGGTTCATAAATATTTTTTTTCTATCAGGTCCGACAGTGCTTCAATTTCTTCCAAGCTAAATGTGGGCACATTTACACTGATATTCGTATCTGTGACAAGGGCGATGAAGGTTTTATCATCATTGCAAAGCGGCTTTTTGTTTTTATGGGAGCGATATACTTCTATTTTGGGCCTTTTTTCCTTTTTGAACCCTTCAGTGATAACAAGATCCACGTCATCAAAATATTTTTCAATGCTTTCCAACTGCACGAAATTTTCATCTTTTACCATGACGATCCTTTCCCTGGAAACAACAATGACCGTATCTGCACCGGCTGCTTTGTGACGCCAGCTATCCTTTCCTTTTTTATCCATATCAAAATCATGAGAGGCGTGTTTAACAGTCCCTACCCTGTATCCCCGTTTTTTAAGTTCAGGAATTAGCTTTTCGATCAATGTGGTCTTGCCTGATTTGGATTTTCCTACAACAGAAATAATAGGCAGCATGTCAAATTACCTTTTTTTAATAATCCTTAAGAGTTTGCAATGAGTCATTCGGTTTGAAAATTAAGTTGTAAAAAGTGTAATGTCAAGATAAACACGAAATTTTATTAACAATATGTAAAAAGCTGTAATAGAACGCATTCATTCTTGACTCTCGAGTCTCATTTTTCTAAACTTTTTTAACAAGCAATAAAATCGCTTTGCGGTTTTATACAACGTTCGGCGGCGGACTAAAAAAAGAAATTTCTATATTATTAAGGTGATGTAATGAAAAGTTTGTGGAACGATAATGTGGCAAAAACTTTCACCAATGATCCGTTGCAATTGCGAGTCTATACTTCCCGATTATTGGGTCAGGAACCCGGATTAGTTTTACATGGCGGAGGCAATACCTCTGTAAAAGCTAGGACAAAGAATTTATTTGGGGATAGTGAAGAAATTCTTTTTGTTAAAGGAAGTGGTTATGATCTGTCTAAGATTCACACTAAAGGGTTTGCGCCTGTAAGATTGGAAGTGCTCAAACGAATGGTTACACTGGACCGGTTAACAGATACAGATATGGTCAGGCTTCAAAGGTTGGCAATGACCGATCCTGCTGCCCCCAACCCTTCCATTGAAGCCATTTTACACGCTAATATCCCCTTTAAATATGTAGACCACACCCATGCTGATGCGGTTGTAACGATAACGAATAACAAAAGAGGTGAAGCGCTGATTCGTGAAATCTATAAGGACCGGGTTCTTATTGTTCCGTATATCAAGCCGGGCTTTAGGTTGGCAAAAAAAATATACGAAATGACTCGTAATGGAGATTGGAAGAAATTCCAAGGTATGATCCTTATGCATCATGGTGTTTTTACTTTTGCAGATGATGCTCAAACCAGTTATGAACGGATGATATATCTGGTTTCACTCGCAGAAGATTATCTTCAAAAACAAGGCGCACTGGACAATGTTGCGAAAGCGGAATCCAAAGAGGATTTGCTCACACTATCCCGAATTCGTCGTCATGTTTCCTTGGAAAAAGGGAGTGCTATGTTGGCCAAACTGGATAAAAGCCCTGAAGCCTGTGGATTTGCCGGCCTTTCCGATGTCGAGTTGATTGCCACCCGTGGTCCTATAACTTCAGATCATCTTATCTATACCAAGCCGATTCCGGTGATTTTGGGGAAGAATGTGGAGCAGGAAATAACTGATTATTCTTCATCATATAAAACGTATTTTGACAGAAATACAGATGGTCATCTGATTTGCCTTGATCTGGCCCCTAGATGGGGAATTTGGCCTCAACATGGCACGATAGCTTTTGGCCGAAGTGTAAAGGGAACGACGGTTGTTTCAGATATTATTCATCATACGATTCGAGCGATCCAATGGGGTGAAGCCATTGGAGGGTGGAAAGCCTTATCGGAAAAACAGATCTTTGATATGGAATATTGGGAGTTGCAACAGGCAAAATTGCGCAAAGATAGTATTTCTCCTGAATTACAAGGTAAAGTAGCGTTGATAACCGGGGCCGCCAGTGGGATTGGTCTTGCCTGTACGGAGATGTTGCATGAACAAGGTGCTGCTGTAGTGGGTCTTGATATTAATCCTGAAATTACCCAGATATTAAACCAGCAGGACAGGGTGGGTGCTCATTGTGATATTACGGATAACAGGGCTGTAAAAGAAGCCGTCAAGATGACGGTTCGTTGTTTTGGCGGTCTTGATATTTTAATCCTTAACGCGGGAATTTTTCCAGATAGCCAGAGAATTGAAGACATGGATGAAAAGACCTGGGAAAGGAGCATGGAAATTAATTTGAACAGCAATCAACGGTTATTAAAGATATGTATTCCCTATCTTCGACAGGGTATTGATGCTACGGCCGTATTTATCTCTTCCAAAAACGTTCCTGCTCCCGGCCCGGGCGCTGCCGCCTATTCTGTGGCCAAGGCCGGACAGACCCAACTGGCCCGAATCGCCGCACTGGAGCTTGGGTGTGACGGTATCCGTGTCAATATCGTGCACCCCAATGCGGTTTATGATACAGCTCTTTGGACACCTGAAGTCCTGGAAAGCCGCGCCTGTGAATACGGATGTACAGTAGAAGAATATAAAAGAAATAATTGCTTAAAAACCGAAGTATCGTCCAAAGACGTAGCCACATTGGTTTGCGCCATGGTTGGTCCTGCTTTTGCCAAGACTACAGGTGCTCAGATCCCGATTGATGGTGGCAATGTTAGAGTGATATAATCTGACTTAGAAATCTAAATCCTAAGATGTGGTCAGAAATATTGAGTCTGCCTAATCCTTACGCCGATTGGAGTAATGAGGTATTGGATAATGGAAAAATCAAAGCAACGTTTTCTATGCGTGTATTTTTAATTATTGTGATGAAATAGAAAGGAGATAATACAATGGCTGATATTGATGAGTTGAAAGAGGCAAAAAAGTTTTGTGCCGACATCCCTCAGAAGACAGAGGGGTTTTTTCTCAAAGGATCAAATTCCCTGGATTGGGGAATGAAAAACAGGCTTGCCCAGATCTTCAACCCTGAGTCGGGTCGTACGGTCATGTTGGCCATAGATCATGGTTATTTTCAGGGACCTACGACCGGTTTGGAACGTATAGATCTCAACATTCTTCCTTTGACCCCATACGCGGACACCTTAATGCTTACCAGGGGAATCTTAAGAAGTCTTGTTCCTCCTTCGATAACAAAGTCAATCGTTCTTAGGGTTTCAGGTGGAACCAGTATACTCAAAGAGCTTTCCAATGAAGAGATCGCTGTTGATATAGAAGAATCCATACGGCTGAATGTCTGCGCCATGGCTGTTCAGGTATTCATCGGCGGTGAATATGAAAAAGAGTCGATCATCAATATGACTCGCATGGTGGACATGGGAACCCGTTACGGCATTCCAACATTGGCTGTGACCGCAGTTGGCAAGGATATGGACCGTGATGCGCGTTATTTTAGATTGGCTACCCGAATATGTGCAGAATTAGGAGCACATTATATCAAAACATATTATATTGAAAAAAACTTTGAAACCGTCTGTGCCTCTTGTCCGGTTCCTATTGTTATGGCCGGAGGCAAGAAAATTCCTGAACCGGATGCCCTTACCATGGCTTATAATGCGGTTCAGCAAGGAGCCGGTGGCGTAGATATGGGACGAAATATCTTCCAGTCTGAAGCTCCCATTGCAATGATCCAGGCGGTGCGAGCCGTTGTCCACGATAATGAGCAACCTGATAAGGCTTTGGACCTTTATAATACGGTAAAGAGCGAGTTGTCCAAATCCTAACCCGAAGATATCAGGATCAATAAAAATTCAAGTTTCGCTCAATTGAAGTCTTATTCAAGTGAATTTCGATGGACGATATGTCATGTTTGATCACTTTGACATTATTGCACCGTTTTATGATCGGGTTATCCATAAACTCGATTTGAAACGCTTGACCGATTTGCTGAAGTTACCCACCAGTGGTCGCATGCTTGATGCCGGCGGTGGAACCGGACGGGTATCATCCCGCTTTCGGTCCATGATCGATGAAATTGTGGTATGCGATTTGTCATTGTCTATGCTGAAACAAGCCAGAAACAAAGGCCGTTTATTGACGGTTCAGACCCACGTAGAAAAACTTCCTTTTCCAAATGAGAGTTTTGAACGGATTGTAGTGGTAGATGCGCTGCATCATTTTTGCGATCAAAGGGAATCGATTCAAGAATTGCTCCGTGTGCTCAAAACCGGAGGGCGTTTGGTGATAGAAGAGCCGAATATCGATAATTTCATTATAAAATGGGTTGCTCTGGCGGAAAAGCTGGCGTTAATGCGCAGTTGTTTCTATTCTTCTGATGAAATTGTCGATATGATAAAGGATCAGGGGTTTAATGCCCGTGTTGAAAGTGGTGGCCGTTTTTTTTTCTGGGTGGTCGTTGAAAAAAAATAATAGTGACGTAATGAAGTTGTAACGTATAGATCGGTTAAACGCGGCCTCCGCTCCACCTCAGTTTGGCCTTGAGCACATCAAAATAATGCTGGCCCGGCAATGTGATCATTTTAACGGGATAGGAACCTTTCCGGATAATAATGGTGTGATCTTCATTGATTTCGAGACCGGCCTGGCCGTCAAATGTCAGCATAATATCCGATGACTTTTTTCCAAGCCTGATCTTGATGCTTGCTGAGTCAGGAATAATGAGGGGACGGTTGGTCAGGGTAAACGGGCATATGGGTGTCATTAAGATACCCGCCACTGCCGGATGGATTATAGGACCGCCGGCAGCAAGTGAATAGGCGGTTGAACCGGTGGGAGTTGCAACGATAAGTCCGTCTGCACTGTATGTGGTCAAATAATGATCGTTTATATACGTTTCAATATGAGCAAGTCTTGCAAGCGTACCCTTGTTGATGACAATATCATTCAACACGGTTTCACTGGCCAGTTCTTTTCCTTCCCTGATGACTTTAACCAGAAGGCGCATCCTGGGTTCTGTGTTAAACTTTTTATTTAAAACAGCCTCGGCAGCAGAAAAAAGGTTCTCTTCGACGGTTTCCGCCAGAAAACCGACTTCACCGAATTTGACTCCGATAATCGGTATGTTCTGGTCTCCGATCCAGCGAACCGCACTCAAAAAAGTGCCGTCTCCTCCAAGCACGAAAATGTAAAGCAGATCCGACGGAGCACAAGATTTATCTCTGTCTGCAATTCTGCGTCTTGGAGGCAGGTTTTCTTTTCTGATAACATCTATATCTTTTGAACGCAGCCAATTTTCAAGTTCATCGGCTTTTTTGGTTGCTTCCGCATCTTCTTTTACAACAATTCCTATCTTTTTCACGGCTAATTATTACTCCTTTATTATTATTCCTGAATTTCTCCCCTGCCTTTTATTTTATGGTTTTGGGTCTTCCAGGGTCTTGCGGCCAGGATAAAAGCGATGACCAGATTTATCAGTAGCCAGACGATGCCGATTAAAACAACTGCCGTCCAGGAGTAGCTTCCATAGGGCTTGCTCAGCTCATTATAAAAATCGATGGTCAGAAGCCCCAGAAGTACAGCCGGAATAAAAACTTTAATAAAAAATTCCCATCCGGTGCCGACTTTGATAGAAGATATTCTGTTAATATGATGCCGTATTATTTTTATATTAAACAGCCATCCCACAAGCAGACACTCTGCGGTAGCCACTATTAAAAGCCCGTAATGGGTAAAAAAATGATCGGCAATATCAAGCCATAACAAACCGGCATTTGTTGTAAAGATAATGGAGCCTATGAAGCCGAGTATACAAAGAATAGTAACAAAAGTTTTTCTGCTAATGCCGAACTTGTCAACGACTGCGGAGGTAAAAGACTCTACAATTGAGATAGAAGAGGATACCCCGGCAACCACCAGACAGAGAAAGAAAACAGCGCCGAAGATATTTCCGCCGGGCATTATAGAAAGCGCTTTTGGATAGGCAACAAAAGCAAGTCCGATACTCTCTGAAACAACTTTTGATATTTCTTGACCCTGTGAAGCAGCCATAAAGCCAAGAACAGCAAAAACTGCGAAACCGGCAAAGATGGAATAACCACTGTTTATTAAAGCGGTAAAATAGGCTCCCCGTGTTAAATTGGCCTTTTCAGGCAGATAACTCGCATAGGCTATCATAATACCGAAGCCGAGAGAAAGGGTGAAAAAGATCTGACTGAAAGCATCTATCCAGATCTTGGGTTTGGCAAGCATGATAAAGTCCGGTTTTAAATAGGCTTTTATACCGGCACCTGCACCATTTAGGGTAAGAGACCAGAAAACCAGGATGGCTGTGAGAACAAGAAGCAACGGCATAAATATTTTATTTGCAAGCTCTAACCCCTTCTTTACCCCTCTGTACACAATAGCCCAGTTAATGAACCATATAAACGCCACGCCTGTAAAAACAGGTGTAACAATACCTTTCAGCTCAAAGGGGGATTTGCTGACTGCTAAAAATTGGTTGAAGAAATAACTGTTGGGATCATTTCCCCAGGCCAGGGATAAGGATTTAATGAAATAATTTAAACACCAGGAAATAATAGTGATATAATACAGAACAATGCCGAACATCACAAAAGTAACAGACCACCAGCCGACCCACTCCCATTTTTTATTTATTTTTGTGAAAGCAAGAGGAGCGGATCCTATCCTCTCATGTCCTATTGCAAATTCAAGTATTAATAACGGGATGCCTACGGTAAAGAGGGCGATTATATAAGGAATTAAAAATGCGCCTCCTCCATGCTTATAGGTCATGTAACTGAAGCGCCATATATTGCCGAGCCCGATGGCAGAACCCACCGCTGCTAGAACAAACCCTGTTTGACTGTCCCATTGTTCTCTTGCCATGATATAGTATCTTGAAAAATTTTACTTAGATATAGCATAATCCTATTATTTTAGAAATAAGTATTTTTAGCCGGGGTCTTCCCATCTTTGAAAAAATCTAAAACCGGATTTCATTAGAATTAGGGAA
>CAZBOB010000031.1:0-39625 GCA_964492995.1 uncultured Desulfobacteraceae bacterium
GCGAAATGTAAGTTCTAAGCCCTTAATGTCCCCTCAAAATTATAAATTTATTTGTATTTTAAGCATATTATCTCGGTCCAACCCCAGAGGGCACAATGTAAATTTTTCATTTGTTTCACTTTCAGAAAGAGGATTCTTATTAAACCAAAAGGGATACGACATGGAACCAATTGATTTAATGATTAAGATTCCCGCTGGCTTTCGAATTGTTATTATTGTGTTGCTTGCTATTCTTGCCCATTTTACGGTTCAGGGACTCAAACGGTTGAGCCGGTGGATGCTTACGTTGAAACTGGGAACAGAAGCTTCAACCACGGAAAGCTTTACCCGTCGATATCCCAAGGTTGCCACTGTGACCACCATCCTCGTCAGCGGTCTTACCTTTGCCATCTATTTCATGGCCATCGGGTTAATCTTAAGGGAATTTAAGGTTTCTTTGACCGCATACTTGGCAAGCGCCTCTATTATCGGACTTGCTGTCGGGTTCGGGTTGCAGGGTCTTGTACAGGATGTTATTATCGGATTAACCCTTATTTTCTCGGATGCGCTCAGCATCGAAGATGTCGTGGAGCTGTCAGGGCAGATTGGCAAAGTCGAAAACATCGGATTAAGATTTACTACGCTAATCAATCTGCATGGCCAGAAGATCTATGTTCCCAACCGCAATATCACCATGATCAGCCGATTTCGTCGAGGGGCTATCCGAGGGTATGTGGATATCCAGCTTCCTGATGAAATAGAGGAAAAAACGGTGACAGAAACGGTTAAATCCATTGCCACAGGGTTGTACAATCAACAAAAGTCCATTATTTTGGAAAAGCCCGAACTCTTTGGTGTAAAAGAAGCCAAAGGTGGCAACTGGCGCTATCTGCGGGTCAAGTTTCGGCTGTGGCCGGGTCAGTCTGCAATCATAGAGACCACATTCAAACAAAGAGTTATTGATTTCATGAAAAAGCTATATCCAAATTATGCGGATTGGATGATTACGATCGCATATCGAGTTGAATAAGGCTTTTTCAAAACCAGCCTTCAGCCCGCCGAGCTGTATCCCGGGAAAAACTGAACTGTTAATGAAAAGAGCAGAAACATCTTGATAAACCATTTCATTGCTGAACCCCTTTTTTTGAAACGTGTGTTTTAATAGCAGTATCTAAAACCAGCCTTCTTAACTTCTTTGCTAAGCCTCTGGTTATGCTGGAGAGAATATAAAAAGCTCCTTATCGTAAGATAGGACGGGGCTGCACCCGTAACTCTGTAGCTGCATTAAATAACATCAAAAAAGAGAAGTAAAAAACTTGTGGAAGCCAATCTAAAACCGACACATCACGTGCCCAGATTTATGCCGGGCTATCACAACAAAGGAGCAAAAAGTCTTCCCACGCTCTCAATGAGCCCAAACGAGCTTTTGGGTTGTAATTTCCGAGCTGAACATTCTGTCTTTAACCCAAGCATCCAGGTTTCGAGCTGTCTGATCACATCCGAATCGTAAATACACAGTGCAATCTCATAGTTTAACAATATACTTCGCATGTCCATGTTGGCCGATCCTAAGATTGCAAGCGCATCATCGACCAGGATTGCTTTCGCGTGCAACATGCGTGGCTCGTAAAGCCACACTCCGGCTCCGGCTTCCTGAACCCGTGCTAAATATCCCTCGCGTACTAAGTCTGCCAAACGATGATTGGACTTTTTCGGAATTATAATGGATACATCAACATTCCGATAGATTGCTATGCATAAGGCCTCTAACAACAGTTCATCAGGTACAAAATACGGCGTCACAACCCAAATGCGTCGGTTGGCCCTGAAAATCGTGGTCAGGATCGCATTGCGAAGTGAATCGTTGCGAACATCCGGTCCGCTTGCAACCAATTGAGTTACATAGTTGGAATCTGATTTTAGTGCCTGCCTGGTCGTCGAATTGTAACTAAGTGTGGCCTTGCTTGCAAATTTCCAATCCGACTTAAAAATGTCGGTTATATGATCGATCACCGGGCCTTGAACTAATAACGAAAGATCCTGCCAGCGGCTAATGGATTCTTGTGACCCCATGTATTCTGAAGCAAGGTTCATTCCGCCAATGATAGCCGTTTGATTGTCGCAGATGATCATTTTGCGATGATTACGTAAATTGGCTCGTCCCCGGAAAGGCAAATGAATCATCGGCATAAAGAAGGCCACCCGGCCACCGGCCTCTAAAAGCGGCAATAGAAACTTTTTAGATATTCTCACCGATCCCAACGCATCTAAGAGGAGACAAATTTCTAAACCTTTTGAGGCTTTTTTCGCAAGGGCGTGCACAATGGCCCTGCCCGTTTCATCTTTTCCCAATATGAAAGTCGCAATATAAACGGAGTGGCGGGCATTCTCAATAAGGTCTAATATCGTTTGAAAGGCTTGTTCGCCTTCTGGCAGTAACGTGATGTGGTTGTGCGCTGATGGTGGAAAAATACCATCGCCGGGCTCAAACAAATACGCCTTGTTAATATAAGAATCGCAGCAAGGTTTTGACTTGTCTTGTGAAAGCTTCGGTTTTGTCTTAGCCTTGCTGATCATTTTTCGTCCGCCAAAAATAAGGTAAAGCGGCACTCCCAGGTAGGGGATAAAAATGATTGCCATCAGCCAAGCAAGTGTGCTGGTTGGCGATCTTTGCTCCCTTAAGATGTGGGATAATAAAGCCAGCGCCAGAATAAATCCAATGGATGGCAAAAGGTGTACAAGTAGCCAATTAAAATTCATAACGTTGAAATCCTTCAAAGAAATGGCTTGTACAGAAGATACCACCTATTTTTTGTTGAAATGAATCGTTTTTTACTGTCATTTAATTTCACACTAACAACCACAGTTAAGACATCTCGGTATTTTTTGAGTAAGCTATCTTATCCAATCAGTCATAACCATTTCTTTTTTCGGAAAAATATTAACATTACACCTGCGATGGCCAGCATTACGCCCCAAAAAATGAAGTAGCTGTATTTAAATTTGAGTTCGGGTAAATACTCAAAATTCGTGCCATAAATGCCTGCAATAAATGTGAGCGGAATGAATATGGCGGCAAAAATCGTCAATACTTTCATTATGTCGTTCATTCGATTGCTGATGACTGAATTGTACAAGTTCAATTGATCCGAAAGCATATCCCGGTAGGTATCAATGGCCTCCGCAGCTTGAGCAATCAGATCTTGCAAGTCTTTCAAAAAGGGAATCGTCTGATCATGAATAAGTTCGGAATCCAATTTTGACAGTTGTATTATGGCTTCCCTGGCCGGTCTAACGGACTTTCTTAAATAATTCATTTCACGTTTAAATGTATTAATCTTTTCCATCACCGCAGGCTCAGCTTTTTCCAGAACTTCTTCTTCAATATCTTCAATTTGCTCGCCCAATCTTTCAACGATGAAAACATAATTTTCGACCACGCAATCCAGTAAAGCGTATGCCAGATAATCTATACCCGATGCCCGGATCCTTGCTTTTTGTTTTCTGATCCGCTCCCGAACCGGTTCAAATACATCTCCCGGTTGCTCCTGAAAGGTCAGCAGAAATGTAGCGCCGAGCACCATACTTAATTGTTCGGAGATAATCATTTGTTTTTCTTTGTTGTAACGAAGCATTTTTACAACAAGGAAGAGACAATTATCAAATTCCTCAAGTTTGGGGCGCTGTCCAGTATTCAGTATATCTTCTAGCAACAGCGGGTGCAGATCGAATGTCTTCCCAATTTCTTTCATCAATGAAAGATCATGAAGTCCGTCTAAATTTATCCAGGTGACAGTTTTTGTTCGTTTAAATTCCGCTCCTTCGGCAATATCTTTTAGCTCATCTTCCTTTAGTTCAGCCTCATCGTAATCAATGACACGAAGTCGAATATTTTCTACCTTTTCGTTTCCGATGAAAACCAAAGAACCCGGAGACAGGCCTTTGATCTCTTCTCGTTTCTTGAAAAATCTCGCCATAATTTTACCTCCTTATTGATTTAATTCAGCAAAGGACATCATCGACTTTCCGTGATAAATTTAGCTGGCCGTCTTCGACGACGGTAAAAATGGAAAATCCATATCAATAAACCAACAATTGCTACACTACCCATAATATAAATCTCGTATGATTTGACCTTGCCGATAATTAACTCCACGGCATGACCGAAAAAGTAGCCGCCGGATCCGACGGCTACCGCCCAGACCAGCGCTCCAGCGGCATTGAGCAAAATGAACTTTTTGAATGATACGGGGCTCATTCCAATGACAAAAGGGGCAACTGTGCGTAGTCCGTAAAGAAACCGAAAGGATAGGATCATCGGTGTTTGAAATTGGTTCATCATCTTGTGAACTTTTTCCGCTTTCGATTTCCAGGAAGGTCGCCGGGACAGAACCGCCTGACTGTGTTTGCGTCCCAAATAAAAAAAAAGCTGATCGCCGCAAAGACTGCCGAGAAAGGCAGCGAAAATCACACCGGTCAGTTCCAGATATCCTTGGTGGGCTGCCAGACCTGCCAGCACCAGGATGGTTTCTCCTTCTAAAAATGTACCGATTAAAATTACCGCATAGCCATAATTTTCAATTATACTTTGCAGATCCATCAAAAGCATTCCTTACTTGATGAACACAACCGAAAGAAAAAATTAGGAGAATCAATTCTCAAACATATTCAGGCCTCTCGATCCAGGCGATATAAAACGGCCATTAAAACCAGACTATCGGTCAACATCCAGATCGGACCGAACAGCTACAGGGCCAGCGGCACCGAAAGGTAGAACCCGCGAATACTGATGGTGTAACATAGCGCGCCATGATTGAGAACCTGGGTAACAGCTTCCGCGGAAACGGTAGAATCGTTTTGCTCAAACGTGTTGATAATGAACCCGTCGTGATTGTAATAACGGATGGATAGAGTAAAATTAAAAAAAGTGACAAAGAATAATATACCCAGCAGCATCAGTTTGAACATCCACAATGTTTGGGTTTTTGTCCCAAACAGATTGAGCGCATGAGAGATCTCGCTGAATACACCCGGTCGAAAAGCGGCCCTGAACTACCCAAGACAGATAAGAATGCGGTAGACGCCAAAAACGTGGCAGCCATCACTTGATTTCGAAGAGTCTGTACCGCCAGGATGTCGCGCTTGTCTCTTATGACCCCTTTGACCCACATGTATCGCACGTTATTTGTAATGCCGATGGCCGTCGTCAAAGGGTCACGACGCAACTTATAGACCAGGTAAACATGATAGATAAAGAGTGCTAAAAATACCGCTGAAGAAAAAATGACTTCAAACCACATATTCATTTGATATTTTACAATGTTCGTTCCGAGAGAGGACTTATGGCAACAATTCCGGTACGTTTAGACTGGCTCTGGTTTTTAGGAGGCAATGATTTGGATGTTGCAGTTCCTAAGTATAGCGTTTTAAGCAAAGCCCGGTCTCGCTGGGGTGTACAGGCTTTCCAAACCTTTTTAAGCCACATTTTTACTTTAAAAAGGCGTTAACTACAACCATTAAAAAACATCTTTCTTTACAGTATCGCTTTCTTTAAAATCTGATTAATAATTTTTGAGCAGTTTTAAATCCATGCTTTGGGCAACAGCCCGTTAATGGGCGACCTCATTTTTCTCGTATTTTATTTCTGTTACCGGATGCGACGCTATTCTTATCACGATGGCTCGCTTTCCGCCGACTTTGATTTAATCAATTCTGCATACCATAAATCATTGTGCTGTTTGGCCCACTGAGCGCTCACCTTGCCGCGCCACATGCTTTCAAAGGTACCCTCGGCACCGATGCTCCCAAGGTAGATATGCCCCAAAGCCCCTGTGATAAAAACAACGGCAATGGATGCATGAATCACGTGGGCCACCTGCATCATCCAGCGCGACTGCCCGAACTCCGGAAAATCTAAAATCAAGCCGGTGATGCCAACGGTCAAACCGGCCAAAACCGTGAACCAAAACCAGGCTTTAGAGCCGCCGTTGATCCGTTCGGCATGGGGCCGCGGTCCTTTGCCGATCATGCCGCCCAGGGATTTAAACCAATCGAAATCAATTTTTTTGGGGATATTGGGTTTGAACCAGGCAATGATTTCGATCAGCAGCCCTGCCAAAAAGAGCGGCCCGCCGTAGTTGTGAATTTTAATGGCCACGCTTATGTAGCCGGCAAAAGCACTGTGGCCCAGAACAGGGATCAGAACGGCCCGACCGAAGAGCATGCTCAAACCGGTCAAGCCCATGAGGATAAATAATAGTGCCGTGTACCAGTGAAGGAGACGATGGGGCAGTGACCAGCGATCGAGAGTTTCGCCTGAGGGCGCTTCTTCCAGTTTATCCGGACCGTGAACGAAGAAAAAAAGCATGATGGCGAAAAACACCACCCCCAGGAGCCAGGGTGAGATACCGGCCACCAGGCCGTTGCGAATGCGGCGCCAATTTTCTCCCCCGTTTTGAATCAGTACGTCCCGCTCCTGGCCCTGAACGGTTGTCACCCCGATCTGCCCGTCTCTAACCGCCCGCCAGAAATTGGCACGGGGATTGGTCGTCTCGGTTTGCGTGGCAGCCGCAGCAAACAATCCTTCATGAATTACCCATCCTAAAATCATCAGGGCAAACGTGCTGATTATTAGCATCAACACGGTTTTTCTAAGCATGGCCCTGGGCCTTCTATTCCCGGAAACCTTGAAATTGCCTTGAATTGCTGGTGCTGTCATTTATCGTATTCCTCCCGGCACTTTAAAAAAAAAGCGACTTCGGCGTGGTGCTTGCCGATTATCGGCCCAACTGCAATCTGATATTTAACTTCCCTGAAATCAGCGGTCATCAACGGTCGGCCTGGATCAGCATCACTCTGTCCCGGAGCATCTCTTGCTGCTGCGCAGATCGCTGCTTTTCCAGCAAAGGATCCCGGGCGCCTTTGTAGATGCCCGGTTTGTGTACGACGACCTCAGGGGATTCATAACAGGCCACAACAAACAAGATGGTCGCTGTCAGCAAAAAAATAAAACCTCGCCAATTCAATTTTACTATCCCTCGTATATCGATGTGATTAGGACGAAAACTTGTAGGCCTTTTGCCAGCCCCACGTATCCGGACGGTTGCCGCGCTTCATCGCCCGCTTCCGATAGATTTCAGATATCACTTCGCCGTCACCGGCCAGCAGGGCTTTGGTGGAACACATTTCGGCGCACAGCGGCAGTTTGCCTTCAGCGATACGGTTGCGCCCATATTTTTCATATTCAGCCTGCGAATTGTCTTCCGGTGGCCCCCCCGCGCAGAAGGTGCATTTGTCCATCTTGCCGCGCACCCCGAAGGCCGACTGTTTCGGAAATTGCGGGGCGCCGAAAGGACAGGCATAAAAGCAATACCCGCATCCGATGCAAAGGTCTTTATCGTGCAGCACGATACCGTCGTCGGTAGTGTAAAAACAGTCCACCGGACAGACGGCGGCACAGGGCGCATCCGTGCAGTGCATGCAGGCCACCGAAATGGATTTCTCGCCCTTTTCACCATCCTTGAGGGTCACCACCCGGCGCCGGTTGATTCCCCAGGGAATGTTATTCTCGTTGTTGCACGCTGTGACACAGGCATTGCATTCGATACATCGCTCCACATCACATAAAAATTTCATTCGCGCCATGTCTGTTTACTCCTTTCATGCCCTCAGGATGCGGCACAAAGTGGCTTTGGTCTCCTGCATTTGGGTGACCGGGTCGTATCCATAGGTGGTGGCCGTGTTGCAGGCTTCGCCGCGAACGTAAGGCGCGGTTCCCTCGGGATAACGATCCACCAGATCCTTGCCCTGAAACCAACCCCCGAAGTGAAACGGCGTCCAGGTCACGCCGGGAGCCACGCGCGGGGTCACCATGGCCCGCACTTTGATGCGTCCGCCTTCGGGGCCCTCCAGCCATACCCAGTCCCTGTCCTTGATACCGGCATTGTTGGCATCCACCGGGTTGATTTCGGCGAACATGTCCGGTTGCAGTTTGGCCAGCCATCGGTTGGAGCGTGTTTCTGCGCCCCCGCCCTCGTATTCCACCAGGCGGCCACTGATAAAAATAATCGGGTATTCCCTGGAATAATCCGTGGCCTGGATTGATTGGTAGCGGGTCGGCAGCCGCCAGAGGGCTTTGCGGTCATCATAGGTGGGATAGCGTGCGACCAGGTCGTAACGCGGCGTATACAACGGTTCCCGATGAACCGGTACCGGGTCCGGAAAGCTCCAGACCACGCAACGCGCCTTGGCGTTGCCGAAAGGCGCGCAGCCGTGTTCAATGGCCACCCGCTGGATACCGCCCGAAAGATCCGTCTTCCAGTTTTTCCCTTCGGCTTCTTTCTTTTCACCTGCCTTAAGATCATTCCACCAGCCCAGTTGCTTGAGCATGTCGGCACTGAACTCCGGGTATCCGTCCTTGATCTCCGATCCCTTGCTGTATGAGCTGTCTGCCAGAAGGCTGACCCCGTCCCGTTCCACGCCAAAGCGGGCACGGAACGTCTGTCCGCCTTCCGCCATGGGTAGGCTGGGGTCGTACAAGAGGGGCGTTCCGGGATGATTCATCTCCGGCGTACCCCAACACGGCCAGGGCAGGCCGTAATACTCCCCATCCACCGGTCCGCCTTCGGCCTTTAAGGTGGTGGTATTGAAGGTGCCCCGATGCTCGGCGTGCAATCTCAGTCTCTCCGGACTCTGTCCGGTGTAGCCGATGGTCCAGGTCCCCCGATTGATCTCGCGCAACACGTCCTCGATCAGCGGCTCCTCGCCGTTGACCCGAATATTTTTGAACATCTGGCCGGCGAATCCGAATTTCTTGGCCAGTTTGTATAATATGACATGATCCGGCAGGGATTCAAACAGCGGTTCGATAACCTTTTCCCGCCATTGAATGGAGCGATTGGAGGCGGTCACCGATCCGTATGTTTCAAACTGGGTGCAGGTGGGCAACAGATAGGTGCCGTTTTTACGTTCACTCATCACCGCCATGTGTGTCGGATACGGATCCGAGATGACCACAAGCTCGAGCTTTTCCAGTGCTTGTTTCATCTCGGGACCTCGCGTCTGGCTGTTGCAGGCATGACCCTGGAAGAAAACGGCACGGAAATTATCCTTTTGCGAAAGATTGTTTTTGGTTTCCAGAACCCCGTCGATCCATCGGGACACGGGAATGCCGGGGATGTTCATGGTGTAGGCGAGTTCCCCTCCACCGGCATCGTACTGCCGACTCAGGTCGAATCGCGATTTAAGCCATTCATAATCCACATCCCACACCCGCGCCCAATGTTTCCAGGCACCTTCTGAAAGCCCGTAATATCCGGGCAGGGTGTGGCTGTTGGGCCCGACGTCCGTGGCCCCCTGAACATTGTCGTGCCCGCGAAAGATGTTGGCGCCGCCGCCCGACACCCCGATGTTGCCCAGCGCCAATTGAAAGATGCAATAGGCCCGGGTGTTGTTGGTGCCGGTATGGTGCTGGGTACCGCCCATACACCAGACAATGGTTCCGGGTCGGTTTTCGGCCATGGTTTTAGCGACCTGCAACATTTGTTCTTCAGGCACCCCGGTAACATCGGCAACCACATCCGGCGGCCATTTTTCTATTTCCGGGCGGACCTCATCCATCCCGTACACACGCTGGCGGATGTATTCCTTGTCCTCCCACCCGTTTTTGAAGATATGCCAGAGCAACCCCCAAATAAAGGCCACATCTGTTCCGGGCCGGAGCCGAACATACTGATCCGCATGGGCGGCGGTACGAGTAAACCGAGGATCGACCACGATCATGACGGCACCGTTTTCCTTACCCCTCAGAACATGCTGCATGGCCACCGGGTGGGCCTCGGCTGCGTTGCTGCCGATAAACAGCATGACTTTGCAGTTGTGCATGTCGTTATAGGAGTTGGTCATGGCCCCATAGCCCCAAGTGTTGGCCACCCCGGCCACGGTTGTGGAATGGCAGATACGGGCCTGATGATCGCAATTATTGGTCCCCCAAAAAGCTGCAAATTTACGCTGAAGGTAAGCGCCCTCGTTGCTTGCCTTGGAAGAACCGCACCAGAAAACGGCGTCCGGTCCGGATGTATCTCGAATTTTCAGCATCTTGTCCCCGATCTCGTTGATGGCCTGGTCCCAGGAAATCCGTTTCCATTTTCCACCAACGAGCTTCATCGGATATTTTACTCGCCGATCTCCCAAACCGTGTTCACGGACGGAAGCGCCCTTGGTACAGTGGGATCCCAGATTGAAGGGCGAGTCAAAATCCGGCTCCTGACCGATCCAGACCCCGTTTTGCACTTCGGCCAGCACCCCGCAGCCCACCGAGCAGTGGGTGCAGATCGTGCGTCGGATTTCAATGGCGCCCGGGACTGTGGATCCTTCGTCTTCCTGAGCACTTGCCTTTTGCATATAGGAAAAGGGAAGCATGCCGGCAACCGCAGCTCCGCCAAGGCTTAAACCGCTGCGGCGCAAAAAAGTACGCCGATCCATGCCCCTTCCCCGGCGACCTTTGGAAAAATCTCTTTTGCGGCTTGGTTGTCTTTTTACACCCATAGCAAATTCTCCTTTGAAAATGTTCGGTGGCAACAGTTTCCGTTAAGAGGCGACCGTTTTATAATACTTGCGGATGTGCGGTGTTAGCCGGTATCCTTGGGAGCGGCGCGCATCAGGGCTCCCCATTGGATTCTTCCACGAGCCAAGGCGCAGGGTCTTGGCGGCGCCTGCAAGGAGGGTGCCTGCCCCTCCCATCAGCACCATGTTCCTAATAAAAGTGCGACGGCTATTTTGTCTGGATTCTTGGTTCATAGTCATGTCCTCCCGGTTGAAAAATATCGATCCTACTATCCCCTGCGGGCCATATCTATTGCCTAAGGCTGTCCGGGGAAAGCTGCCGGTCCGCAAAAGCGTGACCGTCTATAATAGACCCATATAAGCCTTTTCCAGGGCCAGGAAAGCTTCTCCCAGTCTCCCAACAGCCCGGTAAAATCGAGCCGCGGAAGCTTGTTGCATATCCTTGAAAAAACGATCCATCCATTCCTTTAGGTGATCGCTGAAAAATGCCTTCTGGGTTTCCAATCCGATTTCTGCCGGATGGCTGCAAATGATGGCCATGGTTTCGCACAGGGCCGCTGCATGGTCCTCGGTTTCGCTCACGTCGGAACGACGTTGAATCCCCAAGACCGCTAAATCACTCCGGAGCCGGGCAAGGGGCTGGTCCATAACCGAACCGGTTTGATACCAGGAACCGTAGGGAACCAGTTCTCCGCGGCCCAAACCGATAAATAACTGGTGATACTCATCTTCCAGCAGGGCGGCATTTGTTTGGCCGCCGGCCTTTTTTATCATCCGCCAGGCTTGCGCCATTTCGGTGTCCGACGCCTGCTGATCTTCAATCCGGGCCAAGAGCCGCAAGAGATCCGCGGAAGGAGGGCCGGTCAGCAACGCTGCCAGCAAACTATAGACATGGGCGCGCAGCGTATCGTTATCCTTTAAAGTCTGCATCGCATACTCAGGTGATACCTGAATTTTTCACGAGTCGGAGACTTTCATATGCCCCGATAGCGGGATTTCCGCTTCGCTCCAACAAGGCACTTGAGAGCGCAGCCATATCAGCTGATAAATTATTCAAAGCTTAAGCTCAGCGACATGATCGGCCTGCACCTGCCTCAAAGAAATCTCTCGCACGACATTCCCCACACATGAAAAGTCGTTGTTTGGACGCATCGTCCTGATACATCCAATGACCGGAAAGCTTTTGAACTATTTTGTCCACAATGGCCTTGGTGGCAAAAGGCCTGCCACAGACCACACAGCAAAATGTTTCTGCCTGATTTAAAATTCGCAGGGATCTACGCGCCTCGGTGTCAAAGACTATCCGCGGTGATAGGCGGATAGCATTTTCCGGGCAGGCGCGGCGGCACAACCCGCACTGCACGCAATTTGCTTCAACAAATCGAATTTGCGGCATATCGCCGCCGTCGTAGAGGGCTTTGGCAGGACATACCGCCACACAGGCCATGCAAAGCGTACAGGTATTCGAGTCGATGATGATTTCACCAAAAGGGGCGCCTTGGGCAAGCGCCGTCAAGGGTCGAGCTCCCGGAGCCTGTTCGTAAAGATAATCGATAGATTGAAGAATCAATGTACGTTTGGTGTCACCCGGTGCAAACCGTGCGGGTCGGGTGGGACGCACTGGCCCTAAAGGGATGAGATCCGTGAATGATGTTTCCTGGTGACGATGATCTACCCGAATCATTTGAATTCGTTCTTTTTCCAGCCGCATACCTTCAAGAATCTTCGTTGCGTAGGACATCTGGGTTTGAAGAATGTCAAAAACAGCAGGCGTAATGTCGTTTTCCGCCAGCACAACAACATGGGACGCCCCATAAGCCAGGGCGGCCAACCACGTATCCATCCCCACCGCTTCGATGGAATCAACGGAAAAACAAAGTGTTCCCCTGGGAACGTTTTGAAGCAGTGCAGGTACAAAACCCGCGTCATGAAAAATTACAGCAGGATTTGGATCAAGAGTCGCCGTCAGCGACAAGCGGATGGACGCCAGCAATTCGGTGCTATTGTGCCTTGAGAGCCTCAGCGCGTCCGTCGGGCAAACCGTGGCGCACAAACCTTTTTGTTGGCAGATTTCCGGGTCGATTTGGATGGTAACACCGGCGGTGCTGATTGTCCAGCCGGACAGGCCTCCAGGCATCGGGTGCATCCGGTCAGGCCCCTGGTCCCATGAGCGCAGAGGGCCGGATGGTGGAAAAGATCACCAACCTTTTCCATACCCGGTATTGGTCCCGCAATTTTGGAGTGTGAAATATGGTCTGATTTCGAGTCAAAAGTCCCGGTACTTTCCTCGATGGCTTCTGACGGACGGTTCGCAGGGGGATCTCTCTTTAGGCGGGAGCCTGTCTTCTGCTCGGACAGGCGCTCCAGATGATACCGCATGTCGGATGTCAGGATATTACCAAGGTGCTGAAACACCTGAAAGTCCTCATCGTAGTCATCCAGGCCGTCCCGCCGGTTGAATTTCGGTAAATGAAAAAATTTGCGTAAGGCAGATATTCTTAGATATTCGCCGATATTCGGGGACATAAATCCCTTCATATCGCTGTCTTTATCTATGCTGTCGATCGGCGGCACCGGATTGGGGGGGGCGGTATCTGGATCATGGCGGCGAGCATCCGCGAACGGATCGTCTGATTGACACTGATCCCGCCCTGATTGATCAGCTTTTGAAAGCTTCGGTTGGGGATCTTGATCTGGCCTACTGGTTATCGCAGGGGATTTAAACTCTCCAGGGGTCCGTGTCAATTTGAAACCTCCCAAAGGGTTGGGATAAGGAATATAATATAATTAATTGCCTATCATTTATATTTTTAATTTGCAATCATTTTATTAGCGCTGCAACCAGGCCTTCAGGTGCTTCTGCTTGAAGAAATGAGGTTAAGTCTGCTTTTGACCAGTATTAATACTGTTTTGTATTTTTCCTATCTGTTTATTATTTTTTTGCATCGGGTAGGTGTTTTTTCTCTTGACCCGACCTTTAATGGGTGACACCTATTTCACACTTGACACCCGAGTTTTTACAAAAAGATTATACGCCGTGTTCAACCCCAGAATATACAGCACCGCTCCTACCCCCAATCCAGCGTTGTAATAATCCGGAGCGGCCAGCGCCAGGCGCAGCGCGACGGTGGCAAGGGCGAATCCCGAGTTGTGGAAAACGACAGGATAGGATTTGCTGTAGCGTACCGAGACGAGAACAATCAGGATATCGCAAAAAACCAGGATGGTATAGAAAGCGGCAAAGAAATCCGTTTCTTTGACGGATTTTAAAGTTGCCAGAACACTATGAACGCCTAGGGCGATGAAGACGACTAACAGGATCAACGCAATTATTTTTTTGGCGGAGATGAAGTCTGCGGTTTCATCGTCATCGGCCGTGATGGGAGTATGATAAAGCGTACGGTAGTAGAAGACCAGCACAGCAAAAACCAGCAGGGCGCCACAGGAATCTGAGAGAATATGCCAGACCGGTTCCATCGTCGCCGGCCATTGGAGGGGCTCCGGTAGGTAAGTAAATTCCTTGAAAGATCGGCGAAGGAGAATCAGTGAAAATATTTCAAACTGTTTACCCACGGCCCGGGACACCGACGTGGCCAGACCGAAAACGAGGTCGATCACTTCCAGGTAAAGCAGGAATGTGAAGGCCATGCTGATGGCTGCATAATGGCTGCGAGGCGTCATTGCTGCCACTCCAGGCGGCAAAAGACCTCGGCGGCCCAGTTCAATGACGATCAAAGAGGCCACAAAAACCGCCAGCAAAAGCACTGCTGCAGTGCGCTTGGATGCGTGTGTTTTCCATACGGCATGTGCCTGATTGAAAACACAATCCGACCAGGTGAGAATACGTTTCATGGTTGATAGTTAATTTCCTGTAATATTGCTGTCGTTTACCAATTGTGCATTCTACAATAGAAAGGGACGGACATGAAATAATGCATTTCTTATTCTGTCAATCTCAAATTCACATCCTTAGGGCTCGCGCAAAAATAATTTCACATTTTTACATCTCAGCTTCAGCCCATCTTTGGCTGATACCTCACTCGCAAAATCCTCGAAATAGCTCGCTATTCCTGTGGTTTTGCTCTCTCGGATCAGCCAAATTTGAACCAAATCTGTTTCACACATAAACAACAGGAAAAAGAGCTTTTTTTGCCTGATGATGAATTCGATTGCGATACTTTTCGTGGACTGGCTTCATGACTTGAAATGCGAACGCGCCCGGTCAAACGCTTTGCTCAGTTCGTCCATTGCCGAATCTGTTCCGGATTTAATGTCCTCCCAGGCTTCGCCGCTTGCAGAATTTAGTTCATTTAATTTCTCAGCGGCCGCCTGCTTCTTGTTGCGCAACTCTTCCATGCTCTGATTAAATTGTGCTTTGCTTTCCTCTTTCAGGTCAGTTGCTCTTGATTGTGCTTTGGCCAGCAGCTCCTGCATTTCTCGGTCGTATTCTTTCATCTTGGCCTCTATCTGCTGTAAATATTCTTCTTTTTGCTGCTGGGCGTAGGTTTTGGCAGTTTCCATTGCTTCTTTTGCTTCTTTTTTTACATCCACTGAAGTCACTTCTGTTTCAGACTTTTCGACCCCTTTCTGATCTCCGCATGCAACCAGAAAAGCCAAGCCGAAAAATGCCGTCAACATGATTAACAGAGCTATTCGTCTCATTTTGTATCCTCCCTTAATTATAATTCAAAGTTATCGAACTCCCTGCTATTATTGCCAATAGAGGCCACAACGATACGCTTAAGGTTATATTTAGCTCCTTTCGTTTTGGTGTTGATGTTGTCTAAGCTAAAAAATTATTATACATTTCTGTTTATCATGCAAATTGTAATAATATACAGAAAGGTTGTAAAATGTGATGTCTTAAAATATCAGATACCTGTATTTGGGTTACAAACAGTTTAGCAGGCATTGTGATATCTGTAATGATTTTAGGCTTAAAATTCCGACCATACATATATAGTACAGGTCTTGGAGAGACTTGCGGAACGCCCCTCAAATTATTAGGGTCAGGCTGCACCCAAGGCTTTCAACGCCAGGTACGCCAGCGCTGAGATCAAGGCCGAACCGGGCAGTGTCAGGACCCAGGCCACGACAATGTTTCCGGCAACCCCCCATTTGACGGCGGATAACCGGCGAAGGGACCCCACGCCGATGATTCCGCCGGTAATTGTGTGGGTGGTTGATACCGGAATGCCGCCCAATGAACTGCCGATAATCGATACGGCGGCGGCGGCCTCGGCGCAGAATCCGCTCACCGGAATCAGTTTGGTCACCCGCATCCCCATGGTCTTCACCACGCGCCAGCCGCCCAGCAGCGTTCCCAGAGCAATGGCAAAATGACAGGAAAGGATCACCCACAAAGGTACGTGAAATCCCTCCTGCCAGCCTGAGGCCACCAGTACCATAACGATGATGCCCATGGTTTTCTGTGCGTCGTTGGCACCGTGCCCCAGACTGAACAGGGCTGAAGAGAGAAGCTGTCCTATGCGAAACAGGCGATCCACCCGCCAGGGAGACCAGCGGCGAAAGATCCAGGTAGTGACGATAGAGAAAAAGATGCCGAGAAAAAAGCCGATAAGCGGCGAGAGGATGATAAAGGCGGCGATTTTGATGATGCTTTTCATTACCAGCACCTTAACCCCGCCCTTAACGAGCCCGGCCCCGATAATGCCGCCCACCAGTGCGTGGGAGACGCTGATGGGAAGCCCCAACTTTGTGCAGGTATAGGTCCACCCGATGGCGCCCAAAAGAACGGCCAGAACAAACCAGAGCGACAGAATCTCCGGTGACACGACGCCCTTGCCGATGGTCTTGGCAACACCCACGCCGAACCCAAAGGCGGCAACTAAATTGAAAAAGGCCGCCCAGGCCACGGCAAACCGCGGTGTAAGCACACGGGTGGAGACGATGGTGGCAATGGAATTGGCAGCATCGTTCATGCCGTTTAGAAAATCAAACAGCAGGGCCAGGATAATAATGATAACAGCAATAATCGTCGGATCCATCGACACACCTTCTATGCATTCTTGATGATAATCGTCTCAATGATGTTGGATAGATCCTCACAGCGATCAATGGCATCCTCAAGGCTTTCGTATATTTCCTTGGCCTTGATCACATAAAACGGGTCTGATGCTTCCTTGAACAAACGCTCCAGGGACGCTCGAAGCAGAGTATCGCCTTGGTTTTCCAGGCTGTTGACCTCAACGCAAATTTGAAAAATCGCATCCCGGTGTTTCCAATCCCTGAGCATACCCACGGCAGAGGAGATCTTTTCGAATGCTTTTTGGAGAACTGTAAGCATTTCACCGATGTTCTCCGGTGGAGCGGACAGATCGTAAATCTCCATGCGCGCGCTGGCTTTTTCAAGCAGATCCATCACATCATCCATCCGGTCGACGAGCGTCTGGATATCTTCGCGGTCAAAGGGCGTCACAAAGGTGTTGTTCAGTAACCGGTAGATTTGGTGGGCGACGGCGTCGGCATCATTTTCCACATCTTTAATTTGTTTGGTCAGTTCTTTCCGGCGTGAGTATTCTCGAAGCAGTAATTCAAACAGGTCCAAACCTTTCTTGATAACCGCCGTCTGCTGTTCAAAAAGTTCGAAAAAACGGTGTTCCTTGGGCAATAGTTTTTTAAACATAGCCAACTTCCTCATCGACGAAGTTTGAAAATAAAATCCATGACGCACTTTCTATGGCTGTCTCCCATATTCTCAATTTAATCGGTCCCCATCAAAGGCATTACATGTATGCTAACCTCTTTAACACCATCTATGTTCTCTGCAATTCTTTTTATCGCATTTGTTGTTTTTTCCTGCTGACTCAAGGGGATCTCTATTTTAACAAAGACAGAGCCGTCTTTGGCAGTAACCCCTGAAGTGGGAAATTGGTTAACCAGAGCGGCTTTCACCTCGGCGGCCAATGTCAAATCATTAATAATCTTCTGAGATTCGGGCGTTGTTTGAAAGCAAGGCATTCTTGCGGCATATAATATAAGACCCACTGCATCGTCTACTTTTTTTCTTTTGATATGAACAACCAAGTCGTAAAGGCTGGAGTCCCGGGTATCATAACCGTATAATTGCAGACCCCATTTACGACGCTCATCATCATCTTTTCTCAGAATATATCGTGCTTCTTCGGCAGAAATACCCTCCCGTTTCATTTCTTCTTTCACCCTGTCTTCCAGATCTGCAATGACACGCACCTTGAGAACATGCGGAATCTCTTGAAGGAAAAAATGGCCTGCCAGGCCATGATAGACAACATTGTCTTTCTGCATGCACTTTAACAGAGCAGCACGAATATAAGCAATGTATCTTTCTTTTCCGTAAGTGAATCGATCGAACACGGAAGGGGCATCGTGAATCGCCCGAACCAGCTTAATTTCCGGAATGTGAAATTGTTCGGAAGCTTCAAGGAGAATTTCCCGTGATACACATTGGTAGCCTATCTTTTGAGCAACCTTTTCGGCAACTTCTCTCCCATGGCTGTAAGATCCTCTTGAGATGGTGATAATGGACATTTTAAACTCCTTTCGTTAAAAGTAATAATGCTTAAGCCTTGAGCGATATTTCGACTAAAAAATTTTATAGCGATATTGTCCCACTCATGGATTTAAGGAGGATCGGGTTTTTTCCACCCAGGGCGTTTTAAATAAACAATCCAGATCAGCAAGCCGGTAACGACAATAGCGGCAAGCAACCCTGGTTCATAAGGCATCGAAAATTGTCTTTAGTTTAGGTCGGCAAGGACTTGCAAATCAGGGTGTCCGGCCGGAAATACGAATTAAAGACAACACTCCCATATTAATCGATGAACTCTGAAATCCACATGTGCTTGCGCTTTAATTGCAGTATTAAGTTGTCCTGATGGTGTATTCGAATAATTGCTCGAATGATCAGATATGAACCCAGAACGACCAAAGCTGCACAAATGATGAGCAGTGGTACGATCAGGTGCATCACCTGGAGAACATCGTAGTATTTCGAAGTGGCTATCAGGACGCTTAAAACGGACAGGGGCAGGACAAAAACCGTTATGCCTGTCCGCATGGCTGATAAGGAGGTTCTCTTTTCAGCTAAAATAAGCTGAACCTCATTGATGATGATAGCCTCAGGTATAACTTCACACTCCTGTTTCGGAGAACTATCGACCTGTTCCGGCGGCACATGGCCATTTTCGGATTCCATATTCATTTGACCACATTAAATTTCAAGACATCTCAAACTTGTTTTCACGGCTTACTTTACAACCTACCGACGGCAGTTAAACCAACCGCACCATTTCGGTTTGATTGAGGGCCATTTTAGCGTTCAGCAACCGGGTATGGATCGTCTTTACTTTGGGATGCTGATCCATCCGGATCGCTTTGAGCAAATCACCTCTAATTCGACAACCTCAAAGATTCTTTAAGATGATCGAGCACTATTTTTCCGGTTGAACAATCGGGTCGGCTTCCCCATTTAGATACAGTGTGAGTTGTTTTCGTTTCCCCTATCATACATCCTCCTGATTATCAGGATATCGTGAGTGTGACAAAGAGGGTTGACCCCTCGCGATTGACCAAAAAGAGAATCGTGCTTCCCTTTTTATACTGGCGTATTTTACGGTTGAACGCCGCTATGCTTTTAATCGGCGTGCGGTCAATCTCGAGAATGATATCTCCGCTCCTCAGGTCGGCTTCGGCTGCCGGAGAATTGTTTTCGATATTGACAATAATAAGACCGCTTGTTTCCGCCAGGTCATATTGTTTTGCAAGTTCAGGCGTAATCTCCTGCAGGGTCAATCCGAAGTCGGGTTCGCCTTTGGGCATTTGCTGAAATTGTTCTTCTGCTGTCTTCAACTCACCGACCCTGACTTCTGATCTCAATTTCTCGCGATTGCGAATGACTTCCACCGGAACCGTTTTGTCCACAGGTGTTGAGGCCACAATATACGGCAGTTCTCTGCTTTCCCTGATTGGTTTACCGTCAAATGAGACGATCACGTCTCCGCGTTTGATGCCGGATTTATCGGCCGGACCTCTTGAAACAACATCTGAAACCAGGGCGCCTTTTTCATCTGGAAGGTTGAGCTTATCTTTGAGTTCAGGGGTGACTTTCTGGATTATGACACCGATCCATCCCCGGATAACCTTCCCTTTTTTAAGCTGGGACAGAAGGTCTTTGACCATGTTGATGGGAATGGCAAATCCGATGCCGACACTGCCGCCGCTTTGCGAAAAAATGGCCGTGTTGATGCCGACAACTTCACCGGCGGTATTCAAGAGAGGTCCCCCACTGTTGCCCGGGTTGATAGGGGTGTCGGTTTGAATAAAATTATCATAGGCACCTGCGCCGATCCGTCGGTACTTGGCACTTACGATGCCTGCAGTCACCGTATTGCCCAGACCAAACGGATTTCCGATGGCCACCACCCAGTCGCCGACCTCCAGCCGGTCCGAATCGCCCAGAAGCAGAGGGGTTAGCGGAACGTCGGTTTTGATACGGATGAGGGCCAGATCCGTCATAGGGTCCCGGCCGATGATTTCGGCGGTATATTCCTTGTCGTCCGCTGTTTTGACTTTGATTTCATCGGACTGATCGACCAAATGGTTGTTGGTCAGGATAAAACCGTTGGCGTCGATGATAAAACCGGTACCCAGACTCCTTTGCTTGTATTCTCTGGGTATCTGGCCTCCAAAGTAGCGTTCAAAAAAATCTCTAAGCGGATCATCCGGGCCAAGCGGCATGGGAACCTGCTGCTGTCCTTTAACCGTTGTTACAGTGCTGATATTTACCACCGAAGGGCTGGCTATTTTAACCAAATGGGAAAAGGAGCTCAAAGGTGTCGCCGGACCCGGTGATGAAAGGACCTCCGAAATCCCTGCCGTAATCAACACGGCGGACATCCACCAGGCGATGGTGAGTCGACCCAGGCCCCGGAAGAGACAAATTGAATGTTTTTTCAGTTTTTTCATGACGTTTTCCCTTCTTTTAAATCGAGGTCTTTTAAGTTCGTTTCGAATTTAGTAAGAATGTGTTTAAGGGCCAGGTTCCAGGCTGCCACCAAAGTATCCGGAGAATTTCCCATTATAAGGGTTTCTTCGTGATATGTCTTTCCAAAAACGATGACCGGTCGGGAAGATACATTTCGAACGAGGAAAAACTGCATTTCCAGCACGGCCTTGGGGACCTTGGTATCCCTGTAATCTCCATAAAGGGCGTTGATCACACCTTCCAGTTCCAGGGTCGGTTCAACAGGGCTTGAGGAACTCATAACATATTTAAACAGGCCTGATCCTGAAAGCCATTTTCCTACTTCTTCGGCAATCATCAAACCCGGCGAAATGAAAAATTCGTTATAAAAATCCGACTCATAATTAAAATTGCCTTTGCGGTAGACAAAATCTTTGCCTTCAAACTGAGGGGAGACGCGGAATCTTTGAATTTTGAGAACCGCATTCAACTTTGACAATGAAACTTTCTCGCTCCTGGAAGCACTCAGAACAAAGAAACGTTTTTCAGGGAAACTTTTGTTAAAGTTGAAGCATCCCGTCAAAAGGGAAAGCAGCGCTAACTGCCCAATAAAGAAAATCAGAAACGTTTTTTTCTTCATTATCTTTCTCCGGTTTTTGTATGCGGCGGGGGCTCGCCGAACAGAAATTGTGATGGATATTTTTTGGCATTGCCGGTAATCTCCTTTAGATTTTCGGAAATGAGCCTGATATTTTCAAGCGCCGTTTCAATGTCCGGCTGCCGCTCGGCAATAAGATCGTCCAGGCGACGCAATATCCCTCTTAACCGAACGACGCTCTCGGTGGTGTCACCGGAAAGCGCGTCAAGTTTCACTGCCAGTTTTGCCATGCCGTCCGAAACATCGTTAAAAGTATTGAGAAGTTGCGACACGGGCTGCTGTGTATCTTCTGCAAACCGGCGGGCTGCTGCCATGGTTGCCGCGGCGTCGGGCAAAAGCGATTCTATTTTAGGATCTTTCAAAAGCAGGGCTACCCGCCGGTTTGTTTGTCTGAGTTCCGAAAGCAAGATTTCCGCCTCCTGGCCGACCTTTCCTATGTTTATCTTGTCGAGTGTTTGGCTTAGGATTTTGAGAGAGTTATTGAAGTTTTCGGCGGTGTTTTTAAAATCGATGCTTTCCAGGTTTTTCATAATCCGATCCACCGCAACGCTGATCCGGGTGATGGTGCTGGAAGTGGAAGGGATATAGCAATGCACAGGCTCCCAATCGATATCTAATGGTGGATGAAGCTTCGGGTCCATATAATCCATCTCCAGATAAGCGCTGCCGGTCAACCCCTGGAAACTCAATCGAATCCGAAGCCCTTTTTCAATCTCGTCTTTCATATCGGCGCGCGTAAGCGGTGTTGACTTTACCCGCAACGTATCCACCAACAGATTCGCTCGTATCAAGACATACCGTCGATTGGTGGGATACTCCTTGCCCACCAAGGTGATTTCCGCAATGTTACCGATACCAACACCACGAAACTTTAGTGGAGATCCGTTATCAAGACCTTGTACCGATTCTTCAAAGTAGGTTTCGATCGTAACCGTTTTTTGAAAAAGCGATCCGGCCCCTAATACAATAATCGAGACCACACCGATCAACACGGCAGCGATGACAAACATTCCAATTTTAAAATAATTTACCTGAGCGCTCATATCCGTTTTTAATCAAGGGTTTGTTAAGCCCCTTTCTTACGACTTTGGCTTTCACCATCAAATTCTCCAAACACACTGTCGGATGCTCCCCGGCGGTTAAAAAATCGCCGGACAAATGTATTTTCACTGTGATCCCGTAAATCCTGAGGGTGGCCTTCGGCAATGATACCCTTGCTTTGTTTATCCAACATGATGATTCGATCGGCAATTGTATAGATGCTCGAAAGCTCATGAGTGACAATCACAAATGTGATGTTCAGATTATGGGCAAGGCTGAGGACCAGTTGATCCAGGTCCGCGGAAGTGATCGGGTCCAGGCCGGCTGACAGCTCATCCAAAAACAGAATCTGAGGGTCAAGAGCCATTGCCCTGGCGATGGCGGCGCGTTTTTGCATTCCGCCGCTGAGTTCCGCCGGCATAAGGTCTCCGAATTCTTTTAATCCTACCAGACTCAGCTTCATCATGGCAATAAGATCCATGGCCGGCGGAGGTAGATCGGTAAACTCCTCTAAAGGAAGCCGCACGTTTTCTAGCAGGGTCATGGAGCCGAACAGGGCCCCTCTTTGATACATCACGCCGAATTTTCTAAGCAGCGCCAGGCGTTCTTGACCCTCGGCCGAAACCATGTCTTGCCCGTCAATCAGAATTCTTCCGGATAACGGTTTGTGTAGACCGATGATCAGTTTTAAAAGGGTGCTCTTGCCGCTGCCCGAGCCGCCTAAAATGGCGAAGACCTCTCCACGGTTCACCTCAAAAGAGACATTATCCACCACAATGGTCCCACTGTATCCGGCGGTAAGGTTTTCAACCCAAATAATGGGGTCCTGGATTTGATTCATGAGGTTTTAGATTCCTAAATAGTAATAGACAACCGAAAAAATGCCGTCGGCAACAACAATCAGCACGATTCCACCGACAACAGCCCGCGTGGTGGAATCGCCCACGGCGCTGGCGCCGATTTCGGTCTGCAGGCCTCGCAAACACCCGATGCCTGCAACCATCAAACCGAAAACAATGGATTTAAACAGTCCTCCGAGCAGATCTACGTAATTGACCATGGAAACCATCTGATTAAAATAGCTAGACAGCGAATAACCCATGGAAAGCAGCACAATGGAGCCGCCCATCACGCCGATCAGATCGGCAAAGAGGGTCAGCAACGGCGTCATGATTACCGCTGCCAGAACGCGGGTTACCACCAAAAATCGGACGGGGTCCAGCCCCATGGTGATCAGAGCGTCTATCTCTTCGTTGATCTTCATGGTTCCGAGTTCCGCGGCAAAAGCGGATCCGCTGCGTCCGGCCAGAACCACGGCGGTCATCAGGGGCCCCAGTTCTCTGACCATGGAAAGTCCGACAAGATTTGCCACGTAGATTTCAGCGCCGAACTGGCGCATGGGAATGGCCGCCTGAAAGGCCATAATCAGTCCCATCAAAAATCCGACCAGACCGATAACCGGCAGGGCATTGACGCCCGCGGTTTCGGCCACAAGAAATGCATCTTTCCAGCGCACCTGCTTGGGGTTGAGCAGGGCCTGGACCAGGGCCGCACCGGCTTCTCCCAAAAATTCAATCAGCGCATATGCATGCTCACAGATTTGGCACGTTGCCCGTCCGATCTTTTCGGCAAAGCCGACGGACTTGGGTTTGATCGCCGGGGTTTCTTCAAATTCAGAAGGATCGAAAAGATCAAGGAGGTGCTGAAATTTGGGCTGGAGTCCAAGAATTTCCAATTTTCCACCTGCTTTTTGCTGGCGCCGGCGAAGCTCAAATAAAAAACCCATACCGGAACCGTCGCAGTACACCATCTCAGAGGTATCGACAACGATTCGTTGCGGCGACGTTCGGTTAATCTCTCGATCGGCCACACGCCAGATATCACCCGTACTGGTTGCATCAAGCCGGCCGGTAATCTTGACTCCAAGGACGCCCGGAGCTATCATGCTCGTATCTATAATGGTCGTATGAATAGACGAGGAAAGGCTATCCGGCATATGGGGTGAACTATAATTCGGCATTTTATTACCTGTTTTGGTTTTTATATCAAGTTTGTATGTGATTCACAAGAAAAACAGCCGGCTAAATCGAAGTTTTGAGGATGATCGTTTTTTAGTCGGAGAGGCTTTAAACATATCTACATCTTTATTACTAACAACCAGATTGAGGAAAGAATGATCGTAATGATCATCGGCACAAAAGCGATTTTAAAATATTTCATAAACGATATGGAATAATCCTCATCCCGTTGTTTAACCCGATCCGCGGTCCACGGGAAATTCCGGGCTGGAGAATAAAAACGGGTGAAGCTCCACGAGGAGCAATCACGCGGAATTGTGGGATAGGTACGAAAAGAGGTGCTTACATGAATATCAAGACCCCATCAGAAAGTCGGTCCTGCCAAGCCCAGCCGCTGCCGAACTAAGTGGCGGCGGCGCTTGAGAAGGCCTCGGCAAATTTAGGGTAGTCGCCGAAGGCTTGGGTGATCTTATGGGCGATTTTCCCTGTCGGCCGGCCGCCGCCGTTGGGCTTCATGCTGTTCCAGTAGAAGGTGTGGTTGAACACCTGAGCCGCGTTGTTTAAGATTGCGCTTTTGTCTTCCTTCCCACAGGTTTTTTTTTAGGATTCAAATAAATGGATTGGGTTTCCTGATCGGAATTCTTCCAAAATCTTTTTCGATGATTATTTTGAGAGCTTTGCTGCAATGTTCGCAACGTGTTTTCCCTGAAAGCGGGCGGCAGTCAGTTCATTGTCACTCGGTATGCGTTCGCCCTGTCCGCCGGCAATGGTCGAAGCCCCATAGGGCGATCCGCCTGTAATTTCATCCACGCGCATCTGTCCTTGAAACGAGTAAAGGAGTCCCACAATCACAAAACCATGATGGAGAAGCGTGATATGAAAACTCAATATGGTAGATTCCTGGCCCCCATGCTGGGTGGCAGAGCTTGTAAACACACTTCCCACCTTCCCCACCAGCGCGCCCCGTGCCCAAAGCTGACCGCTTGCGTCGAGAAACTGGCGCATTTGGCCGCACATATTTCCGAAACGAGTTGGCGTGCCGAATACAATTGCATCGGCGGATGCAAGCTCCTCAACGGTGCAAAGCGGTATTTGGGAAAAAGATTTTTGGGCCTCAAGGGCGCCCATTTTGGCAAGAACATCCTGAGGCAGCGTTTCGGGAACACGTCGCATTTCGACTTCTGCTCCCTTGATTTCCTTTGCACCTTCAGCAACAGCCTCGGCCATTCGATGGACATGACCGTACATCGAATAGTAAACGATTAAAACCTTCATTTTTAGACTCCTCCCTTCCGCTACTTTACATTAAATGTCACACTGTCTAATCCCGTATTGCCATTGGCAGATTTGTAAAGCATAAATACCTGAATTTTGCACGAGTCGGAGGCTTTCATATGCAAGGCATTTAAGGGTGAAGTCATAGTGAACTATTACGAACCCTTAATAACGCAGCAGATGGAAGCCTCCGGCTCGCCCTTCGGGTGAAAATTAATGAATAAAAAAGATCATCATCCGATTTAACATTTGGGTAAAAACTATGATTATGGGATTTTGTCTAAACCCGCTCCAATTAAGCTGTTTAAAAAATCTCATTAATTTTCATGCAAGATTCAGGAAATAATTACCTCAAATAGCTCCGCCTCTCTCACCTTCCAGATTCCAGAAACCGGCAAATTGTTGGAGGGCAATTGGCTTTATTTTACCTTGACTTCAATCGCTTTGGGTTTTGCTTCTTCGATTTTGGGAATTTGAAGATTCAGCATTCCGTCCTTAAATGTTGCTTCAATTTTAGTTTCATCAACATTGTCGGGAAGCGTAAAACTACGGACAAAGCTGCCGTAATATCGTTCGATTCGATGAAACTTTTTGTCTTTCTTCTCTTTTTCCTGCTTTCTTTCACCACGGATGGTTAAGACGCCGCTATCCACCGTAACTTTAACATCTTCTTTTTGAACCTGAATTAAATTGCCCGAGTTGTTTGCGGCAACGTAAATGTAAAGGTAGAACCGACGCCGACCTTACTCTCCACCCATATGCGGCCGCCATGCAACTCGACAATTCTTTTGACGATAGCAAGACCCAGACCGGTACTTTTCTCACCTGCGGTTGGTCGAACGCTGGTTTTGCCAAATTCCGTAAATAGGTTATCAACCTCTTGGGCCGGAATCCCTTGTCCCTGGTCCTGGACGGAAATTGCAACATCTTTATCCAGAACTCGTGCTCGCAATGTGATGGTGGTATTGGGATAGGAAAATTTAATTGCGTTGTTTATAAGATTATTCATTACCTGGTCTATCCGATGGGGGTCCATGACAATAAGCGGAAGCTCAGGTTCAATATCCAACACCAGTTCAATGGACTTGGCCTTTGACAAAACGCGGTTTTCTTCGTAGCACTGCTGCAAATATTCTGTTGGATCTGTTGGAAGTAGGTTAAGTTCCAACCGGCCGGCTTCAATGGCGTTCACATCCAAAAGCTCGTTAATCAAAGTAATCATTTTTTCGCTGACCGCATGCATTTTATGCAAAATGATATTTTGCTTCTCTGTGATCTTGCCGGGATGACCTTCTAAAAGATAATCGACATAATTCATGATGATAGCGATCGGGCTTCTCAGGTCATGCGCCGCAATCCCTAGGAATCTGTTTTTCATTTGATCGAGTTCGATTAACTGCTGATAAAGCCGGCTCTTTTCCACGATCATCGACAGCTGGCCTGCAATTTGGAGAAAAAGCTCTACATGGGAATTCTGGTAGGTATTCAATTGTATACTGTTAAAAAATATGAATCCAATCGGATGATGCATGCCAACCAGAGGAAACGTTAAGCTGGAACGCATTCCTTCTCCAACAATAAGCCGCGTTGATTCAGATTCCGGATGCGCTTGCAGATATGCCGGCAAATCATTAATGATACGCGGCTGACTCGTTTCGACAATACGCTGCAAATTGCTTCCTTCCATGCGTGCCGTGTAGCCGGGCGTGATATTCACTGTGGCTGTGTTGGATCGTACCCATTGCGTCCGAACAACCCGCCCATTTTCTTCGAGCAGTGAAAATCCAATTCGATCATAGGGTATTAGGGATTTAAACGATTCAAAGATCTGATTCAAAATTTCGTCTAAAGTCAGTCCGGCATTTATTTGAGCGGTGATTTTGCATAACATGTGAAACTGATCAAATTGTTTTTTCAGCGCATGTCCTAATTCAAGCAAGGTCTGGCCGAGTTGGCCGATTTCGTCCTCCGGACCGGCCGGAAGATCAAAATCAAACATCCCTTTTTTCATGGCAGCGGCAATATCGCGGTATTTAACAATCCGGGGATCAATCACGACGAAAAACCTCCGATCATAGTTATTTTTCAGTATGCATATGATTTGAAGACAATTTTTCGTTCATGGAGTAACTATTATTGAGTTACACACTCGTCCAAAAACGGTTTTAGAGTAAGCAATCGAAAAAGTAATCGAAAAAAATCCTCCTTGCATATAGGGCATCGTAAGTTACCCGAAAACAAGGGGGATGCACTGATGGTACGACACGCAAGCCTGTTTAGTCAACTGATTGCACTGTTTAATCGCCAAAAATTTTATGAAAAAACATGATGAAACTATTGCCCGCAAAGTATCATTGGTACCCGGTTCAATTGTCGCCATGGATCGAGCCTACAATGATTACAAATTATTTGCACTCTGGACCGAAAACCAACTAATTCAGCAGTCGGGGTGTTTTTCTTATAAAGCTTGGTAAATAGCGTAATGAATGATCAGCAGCGAAATCATACACTGTTTGAATACATTAGGGATCGTTAAGATAGAACAGCGGTATTTTGTGTTCGTAATTAAAATGCGTTAAGCGAGTAGTCATATAACCTATTTATTTAAAGCCATATTTTCTGTTCTTTCTTTACGAACCCTTATGTATGAGTTTGTATGATGGAGTCGCTGATTATTCATGGAGCTATTGAATCGAAAAAACTCCTTTCCTTCAATTTTGTTCAGGACAAGCTCACCCATCATTCCATTACTCCATCATTCCATTATTCCAATTGGGGCGAAGCCCCTTAAGTTCATTCCGATCTGAAAGCAATCCTTAATTCTTGAACTCGTAACCCAGCAGGAAAATGAATTTCGTGTCCTCTTTTTCTTCCGCATCCACCGAAGGCTGGTGATCATAGTCATAGTTATATTGCAGCGTCGCGGTTAACCCTTTGTAAACAGGAAATCGCAATCCCGTACGCGTTCTGTAAAACCAGTCATCCGTATCTTCAAAACTAACGTATCCGGTGTGTACGTGAAACAGCTGTACAAACTTTTTGAAAAAATACTGATCATAATTCACAGACCACTGACCTGCGGCGTAGTCATCATCTTTGGCCACGTCAAAGTTCTCGTCAACCTTTGCCAAGCCAGCCGATATGGAAAGGTTCAGCAGGGGTGTTTCGAAAATCTGATACCCTGTCCCTGCACCCAGGGTGCTCCTGAGATCAAGGTCTTTGAACTCATCATGTTCAAAGAGCGTGTCTGCATATAAGTACCATTTTTTGCCCAAAAAATGGCTGTAATTTCCGTAAACAAGCCAGTTCTGCGAAGTTGTCGTTCCATCTGATTCTTCCTTACTCAACTCACCCCCGATTTTATAACGGTTTTTCTTCGTACGTGCCACAAACTCCCCGTCAAGGTAGTAGTTTTCCGAGTCCGTATTGCCCTTTTCGCTGGTTATATTGACATTCGCCCGGGTGGTTATTTTCACGGTCTTGATCGGTTTTGGATTAATCGCCTTCACATCAGCCAGACTAAAAGAGGCGGGTGCTTCGAGCTTGTCAGTATCCAACTTCATTTTTCCATCTTCAATTGCTTCGGTAGTCCCTTCAAGAGCAGTTTCATCATTAAGCACGACTTTCACTGAGCCATCAGTCTTAACGCTGATCACCTCCTGCCAGAGTATGCTGATTTCACCGGCATAGATGGTTTTCAGGATCAGTTTACCCGCTTCCATCCTGATGACCTGGCCGGTTAGTCTATCCCCGTTTTTCAAACGTACCTCACCGGCCAAACTCTTCCCGGCAATAAGAAAAGCAACGGTGATTATAATTAGTAAAAGGGTTAAGTTTTTTTTCATTACAGACCTCCTTTTAATAGACTCGTTCATTTGATAAACCTTTGTATTGAATCTGTTATAAGGGTTCTTTTCTGAAATCCGATTCAATTATTTGATTACTGGGATAATAGAGGAAATGCAAGGTTTCGTACCTAAATATTCAGTTACCGTGAGGTGAAGGTTTCATAACCGAGATCAACTGTTGCATTATCTTGTTGTAATACAAACAGTTTGGACCATTTCTTGTTCATTACATATAACCGAAATCATAAAAAGTACAGATCACTTACCGAGATCACACAAACAGGTCGACCTGGGATACGTAATGGAGATCACACGAATCTGACCTGTTCCATTTTATTGGATTTCTCCAACATACATCGCGATTTGGCGAACCTTTGATCTTCTGCAATGGAGTACAGCTTTAGAAAAGTTGAGGTGCGAATAAAGGGAATCATCGCGTTAACATCAATCTTAATCTGCATCTGAGCGAAAAAATGAGATAAGGGTTTGAATTCTCATGAAAAAGCAGTCAGGGGTCAGACATATCGCAGGTTTTTGAATCAGTTGAAATGCTGAAATATTGCCAAGCGATCAAAGATTTTGACAAGCCGGATTTTGTTACGTATTATCTCAAAATATCATTGGTTGTGTGATATTTGGTTTTTCGGCAACCCATTACATTTAAGATGGATAACATTATAAAAGCGATGATATCCGGCCCCGTATAATCAATTGACAGCGAATTTGAAGATTTTGTTGGAGTCAAGCGAATGTCAGATCAGAAACCACTTCATGCCCTAATAGATGGCCGATTGGCCTTATTTCAAGAATTTCTTAAACACCCTCTTCAAATTGGATCGGTCATCTCAAGTTCTCGTTTCCTTGAGTGCCGCGTTGTGGAGACCGCGGGGATCAGTTCTGCCAAGACCATAGTAGAGCTGGGTCCTGGCACGGGAGGCACGACCCGGGCGCGATACTGAAAGCAATGGCACAGCGCTCTGAGCTCCTAAGCATCGAAAACAATCCATATTTACACACCTTGGTGAACCGCATCGAGGACGATCGACTTATTGCTCACCTTGGTGACGCTATTGGGCTAAAGAAAATCCTCTCGATGTACGGACTAGACGCCCCAGAGGTCCTGATTTCTGGTATTCCCTTTTCCACCATGAACCACGGTTCAGGATCTCAGATCATTGATTCGATCTCGTCAGTGCTCGCCCCAGAGGTCCTGATTTCTGGTATTCCCTTTTCCACCATGAACCACGGTTCAGGATCTCAGATCATTGATTCGATCTCGTCAGTGCTCGCCCCAGGGGGACGCTTCGTGGCATACCAGGTGAGCAAGCGTGTCGCCCGCCTGTGCCAGCCCATCCTCGGACCAGGGCAGATGGAGGTGGAACTTTTCAACATACCGCCGCTTCGAGTTTACCGGTGGGAGAAGAATCGCGCCTAAGAATGTGCTCAACGATAGCTGGCATTCCGCCGAGACTCATACCAGCAGGTTGAAACCACATTGATATATCCAACATATTGCGATTTGGTGAACCTTTGATCTCTGAAATGGACTACAGCTTCAGAAAAATTGAGGTGCGGATAAAGAAAAACTTCGTGTCAATCCTCAATTTCAATCTGCAGCTGATCGAAGAAATGAGAGAAGGGTTTGAAATTTCATAAAAAAGTATCCAGATGTCAGACATATCACGGGTTTTTGAAGTGGATGATATTTTCACCAGAAAGGATGCTATCTCAGGTCTTAAAAGCAGTCCTTGGGCGGGTTTAGGTAAACTGGTCAATACACCCCTGGACACTTCAATTTTTGGAATATGATATCACAACCAATTGAATCGATTTTAAATTTCCAGATTTAATAGCAGGTATCACCAGACGGAGAATAATTCCCGAACAAAAAAAAGTTGGTTTTTCGTTGCTAAAATAAGGCTTGTATTACATCATTTAGCACTATTTTGGCTAACTTTCTTACTAATTTTTTAATTGAGGAGTTCCCTTACCGCTTTTAAAAGTTCTGCTCGTGCAATAGGTTTGGCAAATGTTTTCTGTACGCCAAACTTTTGAGCCATAGATAAATATTGTTCTGCATCGATTTGCCCGCCTCCGGATATGGCGATTATCTTGACATCTGGAAAATCCCGGCGAAGCTCCATTATGGTTTCTATGCCCTCCTTTTCCGGCATAATCAGGTCGGTGATAACCAGGTCGGTGGGTTTTTCTCGATAGAGTTTTAAACCTTCCTTCCCGTTAGAAGCGTCTACTACCTCGTGTCCTTCACGCTCTAATATCTGGCCGAGCATGTCCAGTATTTGTGGATCATCGTCTATGATAAGGATGCTTGCCATGTTCCTGTTCCTCGTCCCTTGTTAAAAACCTTTCTCATCTCCATGCATGGCATAAAAAGCAACCAGTTAAAGATTTCGAAATTATAATTTTTTTGGCATACGGGAAATCCGTTTATCCGGTTCGCCTTTTCTGCGGCGAATAACATCGTCGATATCAGATTTGGCTTGCCATCGCTTTTTTTTAGCTTGGAATTTCTTGTTGATCTCAAACATTTTTCGAAGTTTAATTTCTAAATCCTTACTTTTCTCAGCGCCCACTTTAATCTCCTGTTTATCAATGCAATTAATAATATGATAATAAGATGCTCTACTCCATTTCTGCAATGAACCTCGAATCATCCCTCGCAATCACAAACTTTTTCATAATATTATTTTCTTTAAGTGCACGTGGTCAGCAGTTCTTTGTCAGGATTGTCTTCAACCAGCAGGATTATTTTCTTGGCCATACTATGCTTAATATTCTGATATTCTTAGTTTCAGTCTTCTATCAAGTCCGTTTCTTCGATCCTTGCCAGACCTGCGCTCAGGAATATACCTGTCATATGAAAATTGACGCCTTTCTAATCCTGAGCGCACACCTCCATTATCTCTGATAAATGACGCCATAACTTCGTTCTCATCTGAATTTATAGACCCTAAAGTTCTAATAATCTTTGGTTTTGTCTCCATTCTGCATGGCAGGCCTTGTTCTATCCGTGTAATGGTCTTGGGTGATAGATCGGTCTTTCTTGCAAGCTCGACCTTGCTGATCATAAGGGACTCTCTAATTTCTTTTAGGGAGTTTTTGCTCATTTCCTTAACCCTGGGACGGTTTGGCTTTATCTTGTATTGTCAACTGATCATCTGTATAATAAAGGAGTTTGCCATGTGGGCTTTTGAGCCCGCCTTCCTCGTCTGAGTGCTCGCGATGGCGGCAGGCAAAGCGGGTGGTGAGTACATGGTTTTTTTTGTGAAATCTTTGTGCTTGAGCTACATATGTAAAAAAAGGGTGAAAATAATATGCACTCACCTACCCGCATAACAAAGCCTGGACCTTCAGCTTAGCTTAAGGTTTAATGGGTTATTAAAGAGCTGATTTTTTAAGACAATTTTGCAATAAATAATCAAAAAGTAAATAGCCAAAGACTATAGGCTTAATATAGGGTAAAAACATATATTATGTGAGGGCCAAAAGGAAGGACCTTAGGTTTGTTTTTGTATTTCGCAGACCCAGTTTCTTTCTAAGATTGTTGCGGTGAAAATCAATGGTACCCGTGGAGGAATTCAACAATTCAGCTATCTCCTTGGTTGTCTTGCCATCCTTAACAAGCCCGGCAATCTGAATTTCTCTAGGGGTAAGATTGAAATATTTCGAGGACAACTGGTGTAGAAATGGGGTAATAATATCCTCAAGATTCGATTTAATAATATTTAAATATACCATCTGCCGATCGTTTAATCGACTGTTATTCAGTTTTTCAACATATGGCAAAACAAGCTTCTTCACATTGGCAACGACTTTATCTTCTAAGTCTTTTTTATCTTCGTCCCTGTGTTTTAGAAGGACTCTCAATGCAGCATTGACTTCCTCAAGCTCCTGAGTTTTATTCTCTAATTCTTTACCTCTTTCTATCAGGGCTAATTCTGCCTGCTTGTGCTCGGTGGTGTCCCTGGAAATTTCCAATACTGCTGTGGGTTTTCCCTCTTTATCTCTTAACGCGACATTAGCAGTACAATGGAAAAATATCTTTTCCCCGTCTTGATCGATCACCTGGGTATCATGCTTATGAACCTCTCCATCCTGAAATGCCTTAAGCGTTAAGCAGGGATATGGTTTACAGGGCTCTTTTCTTTGATGGTATACTTCATAGCATTTCTTACCTATAATATCATTACCAAAGATTTCCTTGGCAGTTTTATTGGTCCAGATAATATTTAAGTCTTCATCCATCATGCTTATGTGATCACCAATAGACTGCAGCATAGCATTGAGTTTTCCTTCACTCTCTCGCAGTGCATTCACTGAACGTTTGCGCTCAGTGATATCTTCATGCGTTGTGATGGCACCAATGACTTCATCGTCTTTAATAAGTGGCACCCCCCTCACATTGAAATAGCCGTCAGCACCACCCGTCAATGTTGGAAAATACACGTCTGTTTTTTCGAAAGCCTCCCCTTCCAACAACCTTTTATATTTGTTGGAGAGACGCGCTTGAACAATACTTGGATGTGTTATGATGTTTTTTCCGACGTAGCTTTGTTTTCTTGTTTGTCCCTTGCCAATATGGTTCACATGATAAGGATTTATATCTACTATTTTGCCTTCCTTATCGACAAATACTATTGATGTCGGCACCGTTTCAAATATGGTCTTGTAACGCTCTTCACTATCCCGCAGCGCCTCCTCAAACCGTTTGCGATTAGTAATATCCACAACCACACCAAGCGCAATCTCCAAACCATTTTCCAAATCATGAATCAAAGAAACCGAGAGATCTCCCCAAAATATAGAGCCATCCTTTCTTTTAAAGCGCTTCTCAAATCTGTAGAAGCCTATGTCTCCCCTGAACAAATCTGCCAGTTTCTCTTTTGAAATCTTTATATCTTCCGGAGAAGTTATGTCCTGAATAGTTAGTTGTTGGGATTCCTCTTCGTTATAACCAAACATATCTTGCCATGCTGAATTTACTTTTAAAAACTGGCCTGAATGATTTGCGAGTACAATTCCCTGCGGAGCATTGTTGAAAATAATCCGAAACCGCTCCTCGCTCTTCATCAGTACCTCCTCAGTTCGCTTGAGTTCAGTAGCTTCCTTTTCCAATTCCTTAACTCTTTGCTTTAATTCTTCATATGTCGGTTTATCAGCCATTAGAACATCCTCCAAATACTACAAAACAAAAAAGGCCCATACTATGGTATTGCTTAACACCTTGTATGAGCTTTTACATCACATAGGTCTATCTTTTGAATGGAACTGTATTGTAAGTTGGCTTGCTGTTTCAGTCTTGATGCAACATTACAAACATAAATCTTGAATCAGTATCATACCAATATCATAAAATATTTCATACATAAACCTTCAATTTCCGAAAAGTAAAGGTTATAACCGAAATCATAAGAAGTACAGATCTTGCCATGAACGCAACCTGATACCAAGTCTTGTTCATTACATATATCAATAAATCAAAAAAGGCAAACCTTGAAAAAGATTTGCCCCAATTGAAAAAATGATATCACAAATATTTTAGCCCCTTGATATTTACGGGATCATTGCAGGTATCCGTAACAGTACCACACCTGGGTAAATCATCATTTTCCAGGCTGGATTGAGGCAGGAAAAATCAACATATTGTGGTCTTAATCTTAACTGATCAGCCGATTATTATGGTGCCTGTCTTTTTAATGGATGAGGGCGATCCTGCATGTCGTAAGGATTGGGGGTTCAAATCATTACAACGATTCCTATGAAATCCGCTATGGATCATAGTTTCAAAAAAGTTGAGGTGCGGATAAAGGGAATCTTCGGGCCAATCCTCAATTTCTATCGGGGCATCAAGTCTTGGCTGTCTTGGCGTGCAACAATCTTATCCCACATTTAACTATATTATCAAGTTGTTTTGGAACCAACGTCCCCTTTTACGTCCCCTTTTACACAAATTCCACAAGCGCCGCGAAGGCGGAGAAGCCGGCGCCGAACGCGAGTAGCATCCCTTTTTGGCCGGGTTGTGGCCGGCCGCTGTCCAGGATCTCCCGCAAAACAAACAGAACCGAGGGTGACGACATGTTGCCGTAGTTCTCGAAGACGTTGTAGGAAAAACGCAGGGCCTCGCCGGCAAGTTCCAGTTCCTTGGCGACTTGGGCCAGCACGACCGTGCCGCCTGGATGGATCGCCCACCAGGCAATGTCATTCCGGGAGAGGCCGTGCCGGGCCAAAAGCCGGTACGCCACCTCTGTCGCGGTGTGTGCGCCGATGACCGGCACCCGCTTGCTCAGTTGGTTGCGCAGGCGGCCTCCTTCCGTCCGGTAACGCAGAGCCTCACGGTACTGGGGAAACAGGCCCGTCGCAAAGTCCACCATGCGCGCCAGACCGCCCGGGCGCTTGCCTGGCGCCAAGTCGAACACGGCGGCTGCGGCGCCGTCGCCGAAAATAGAGTTGCTCACGATCAGCTCCGGCTCATGGCTGGGGAAAATCGTGGCCGTGCAGATCTCCACGGCCAGGCTGAGAACCGGGCCTTCCCCGCTACGGGCCAGAATGCCGACAGCGGCTTCGAGATTCGCGATCGCCGCACCGCACCCCATCCCCATCAAGTCCTGAAAGCTAATCGACGGGCTGAGCCCCAAGTCTGCCGCGACATACGAGGAGAGTCCCGGGCAGAGGTAGCCGGTGCAGGTGTTGACGATCAAACCGGTTATCTCAGCGGTTTCCACATCAGCCTCCGCCAACGCGCGGCGCGCGGCGGCAACGGCTGTCGTGCGACCGAACTTCAGAAAGCGCGCCAGCAGCCGGTCGGGGTCGGTTTCGAGGGCATCCGTCTTGGCATCCATCCCCAGATACCGGCCTTTGATCTTGCCGTCCAGGAGAATGCGGCGATAGAGATTCTGTTCGGCCGGTTCCAGGGGGAAATGCTCGGTGAAGAATTCGTAGGCCTCCTCCTGCGTTGCATAGAGCGGGGGGGTGGCGGTTCCCAGACCTTTGAGAATGGTCTTCACAAATCGTCTCCTGGTTTGAACCGGACGATGGCGGCGATCCGAAACCACCGGGCGGACTCCACGGAAACCGTGACGTTGCCAAGTTGTCGCAACAAGGCACTCAGTTCACTGATCTGGAAGCCGCGCCGGATCGAGAGCAGGGCGTCATGCCGGACCCCTGCCGGCGTACCCGCCAGCAGCAGTCTTGCCGCCAGATACGCCAGTCGCGAGCGCCGAAGATCGTTTATCAGCACGCTGTTGAGCACGAAACCGCGGAGCCTCTGCAGCAGTGTGAGGATCTGTGCATCGCTGAAATGATGGAAGCACATGGAGGCCACGGCACAATCATACGGTTCGGCGGGTTGGTGGGTGAAGGCGTCTTCCTGAAGCAGTTGGACCGCCGGGTTGCCTGCTCGGGTAAGCTGCTCGCGCGCAATGTCAACCGTGTGGCCCGCCATTTCCAGGCAGGTGACGTGCAGAGGGATATCGTGCGCCCGCGCCCACCGGCTCACAGCCAGTGGGATGTCACAGCTTCCCGAGCCGATGTCGAGGACGCGTAGGGGGCCGCCGGCATGGCGACTCGCACCTTCGGTGGCCAGGAAGCGCCGGACCATCCGGATGCCGCCGAAGCGACGATTGACCATCTCCATGAACCGGTAGCTCGCGGCGGCCAGCGCCGGATCGCAGTCCGGCCGGTCCAGGAACTCCGTTGCGGTGGCGCGCGAGTCAAACACCCCAGAGCCCTCCCGTTGCCATCGCATCGTCCATTTCCGCGTACTTTTCCAGCACCGCGGTGCGGTACTCGGGCGAGATCGAGACGGCCTGCGCGGCAATCCGATCGCAATAGCCGCACGCCTGGCAGTCCGTGGAGACGCAGTCACGGTCGCGAAAACCGTCCAGGAAGTTCTCGGGGATCTGCCGCGCATCCACCCGGATCGGACACTCCGGCAACGGCGAGAGCATGCCTTGGAGGCGCGCCAAGTCAAGCAGCGGTTTCAGTCGCAACGGATTTGCCTGCCACGGCTTCCAGAAATGACGCAGAGTCCAGAGCGATTCCCTGCGGGCCGGTTCCTTGAAGCCGTAGGACAGCAGCAGTTCGGCCAGATTTCCAGAGAACCGCCTCTCGCTGTAAGCTTTGACGCGCCGCAGCAGTTCCGCGGACGGAATTCCCCGTTCCAGAAGCTTGAATGTCGTGTACCCCATCGCTTCATAGGCGGCGAGGTCCTCCGGCCGGATCCAGGCCGCCTTGATGAACTGCGACGGATCCGACAAGCGCAACCGCGAACAGCGCAGGAAGCAGTAGTCGATGAAGAGCGTGCTGGTGTCGTCGGATGCATGTGCGAACCCGTTCTGATGATAGGTTTGCATCGGACAGTTCAGGAAGCAGGCGTGATTCGCGATCAGTTGCAGACCGCAACTGACCGCCTGGCGGATAGCCGCCAGACGGCGGAAGTCCCGGTTGATCGAGAAACTCTCCAGCGTAATGGCATCCGCCCCGAGTTCTTCCCAGAAACGGGCGCGCCGGGGTGTGTCGACCTGGGCATAGATCCCGACTCTTACCTTAAACTCGGGGAAACGGCGCTTGACCAGTTCCAGAAGAAAAGGGGTGGATACAGTGACCCGGTTCACGCCCAAGTCGCCCAGCTTGCTCAGCAGGGCCGTCACCCGCTTCTGCCACGGGCGCGTCCATTCGCGGTTGCCGAAACAGGCGCCGTTGAGGAGATAGTTGAAGGCGATGCCATGACGGTCGAGCACGTAGATATACCGCCCCAGATCGGCTTCCGACAGCGGTGTCGCCAGATAGCGGGGACGGCCACCGCTGACGCCGTCGGCGTGGAACTTGCCATAAACTTCATCGACCGGATACGCGGCGAGCGCCGGAACCAGTTCCGGATCGTAATTCGCCGCCAGTGAAAACTTAGCCGGTCGGGCTGTGGCCCGGACGGCGCTTGTCGGCTCAGTCGGCATGCGGATCAACCCCTCATCGTGGCGATGCAGATTTCAGTTCCCGGTTGCGGTAACTATTGAAATTTAAATAGCAAAGGCGAGCCAGGTTGTCAATCGTCATTTTTCATCCAACCTTGCCCAATTAGGGCAATCCGCGCCTTCGCGGGGACAAGCTTCGGGTAAAACTCACCGGTTGATTTTGGCAGGCCGGCTGCTAAAAATAGGCTTCGAGCGGATAGACGGTATCGGTAAGATAGTCGTCGGCGGTGTAAAAAAGGGGACGAGGTTGAAATTACGCGTTTATAGTCTTTCAGGGACAAGAATTGATCGACGATCAGTTTTTGGCTTCTAGTGGCCGCCCGACTGACAGCGGATTTGCTCAGCCCGAGGTACTTGCCAACCTCCGTTGCCGTCAGGCCCAGATCCCGAATCGCCCTGTAGGCCGGAACACTACGGGCACGTACCCGATCGGGCTGTTTTCCGGCGACAACCACTTGGTCTTTTTCAATGCCAAAGATTTTTGCAACCCTTTCGGTAATCTTTGTTAGCGTCCATCCTTCCGCCTTTAACCGGTACCGTCGTTCCATTTGCTCTGATGCCTGGCTCAGAACTTTTTCGACAAAATCACTGTCCCCTAAAATGCGCTCATCTCCCTTTATATGAATCTTCATCCTTTATATGAATCTTCATCCTTGGCATGGATTTTAATACACCCCAACCACCGATACTCCTTAATAGTCCTCCTCCGGTCATCTCCGGATTTCGTCCCCGGCCCAGCCTTTGTCCACAAAGTCCCGGTACTTTTTTCGTGCCGCATATTGGCTTTTACCAAAGAGTTGCAACACCGAATCGGTATCTTGCCAAGGATTTTTGCGTTTTCCCATAATAATACTGTGACCGGTGTAGGCATACCTGTCAAGCGACTTTAAATCTTTTACAATCCCGGCCCGAATCGGATTTAAATGGATATAGCGCACCAGTTCCGGAAGGTAAGTGCTTTCCTGACACAAAATCGATTTGCCGTGCCCTGTTAAATCTAATAATATCTTAATTGGAGAAACGTTTTCCCGTTAGAATGAGTTTAAGAAAAGGTGCATTTGGCAAAAACTATCTAACCGGGGTAGCGATTTTGAAATAAACGGCCGTAACGGCGATGCCGCCGGTTAAAAGTAACCGCATAGCCGGTCAGAAGTCGTCGCATAATTTGAGCAATCGGCTCTTTGCCGGTTTTTAAAAGAAGATGGAAATGATTCGGAAAAAAGAAACGCCTAAATTCAACCCCGTTATATATTAAATGATCATAAGGTTATACTCCCTGAGAATACTTA
>CAZBOB010000032.1:0-38234 GCA_964492995.1 uncultured Desulfobacteraceae bacterium
TCCTCTTTGCTTTTCAAAGGATTCAAGTTTTGAGGCAACATGCTTTAGAGCCTCCTTTTCTTCCGGAGTTAACTCATCATTCATAGGAAATTCTTTCAATATTGTTTTGGCCAGTCCGATAGCTCAATCCTTAATTCTTCCTAAAGACATTAACTTCCTCAATATGAAGTTCTTCATCGGTTACGGTGGTCAGTGGCGGATATTCGCTGACATCCATGCCCGGCACATAACCAAATATGGAGCTTAGTTCCGTGTTTAGCATATGGTAAAGTCTGGTCAGCGGAATTTCCATGGGGCATGCATCCTCACACTGACCGCAATTCACGCAGGAATCTGCAACGTGGGCCAATCTGACCAATGGAAACATCATATGTGGTGGTGTTTGTCCTCCCTGCACAAAACCTCTTTCCGGCTCAAGGTAACAGTCCTTGCAGTAACATATTGGGCATACATCTCTGCAGCCAAAGCACTTAATGCACCGGTTAAAATATCTTAACCAATATTTCAATCGATCCATATAAGGAAGCCGTCTCAGTTCATCGAAATCTCTTTGTTCCCATGTTTGGGCCAGTTCAACGGCCTGTCTGTCTTTTTCCTCTCTTTCTTCTATGGCTTCCTCATCCGGTGTTTCAACAATGAGGGCCCCGGTCTCTATGGCCTTTTCTATGAGTTCAGAACCTCTTTGAGAGCAAATTTCGATAAACGTGGCTTTCTTGCCCTTGGTCCCCCACTTGCCGCAAGCCAAGTCTGCCATCCTGGGAATATTAAAAACACATCTCCTGCAATTCTCTCTTCTTCCGTATCCCTTTTCCTCCAGTTCCTCCAAATTTTTTTCTTTTCTGGTGCCATCGGCCAGTGTAATGATGAGTTTCCCGTTATCAAGATCCTCCCCGACCACATCCTCGGGGTTGACATGGTATTCATCTTTTATCATTTTTTCGGCCACCACAGGCAACACCGTTCCGGTACAGTTCAATCCGATTAAGATGACGTTCGCCATGTTGATTTGCCCCCTTTTGGCCAATTCGATGATCGCACGGCAATCACAGGGCTTACAGGTAACGGCAATTTTCAAGTTTTTGGCGCCATCTAAATACTTGTGTATCTCTTTGGCCACGTTTACAGGGGCAAAATGCAAGGACCCGGCACTCTCAACGACCTCATCCGGATCGGTGATTAAAGATAACACCCCGTCATATCTGTTTCCATTTCTCTTTTTGACGGCCAACACGGCATCTACAAGTTTCATCTCAAGAGCAAACTTGAGTAAAGCAGTCACCGCACCGCCGGATTCTCCCATTTCCCGAATTTTGTCGTCAGAAGACCACGAGAGATACAGATTATCTTTCATATCATTACACCTTTTCAATGCTCACTGCACAAAATTTAAATTCCGGCATCTTGGACGGGGGGCCGGCCGTGGGTCCGGTTAATACATTGGGAGCACATTCCGAAAAATGCCAGGGCATGAATATCAAACCCTTTCTTATGTCGTGAGTCACCCTGGCAATGGTCTTTATCTCTCCTCTCCTTGATTTTAACAGGACCTGATCCCCATCTTCTATGGCCAACTCCCTGGCATCCTCACGGCTTATCTCAGCAAATCCATGGGTTAATTCATTGTTCAGCCTTTTGGTTCGCCGGGTCATGGTCCCTGTGTGGAAATGGAATACAACTCGCCCGTTGGTAAATATATAAGGATAGGTGTCATCAGGTAATTCCAAAGGGGGTTTGTACTCTGCGATCTGGAACTGCCCGAGACCGTCCGGGGTGGGAAAGTTCTCCACAAACATCACCTCCGTACCCGGATGATCCTCGGTTGGGCATGGCCATTGAATGCCGCTGGGGCTTTTTAACCTTTTATAGGTTATGCCCCTGTATTGAGGCACACATTTTCTGATCTCCTCAAATATTTGCACCGGGCTGTCAAAACTAAATTTCTCTTCATAACCCATGATCCTGGCCAGTTCACAGAATATCACCCAGTCCGGCTTTGCATCACCCGGAGGCTGAATGGCCTTATTGATTCTTTGCACCCGTCTATCTACCCCGGTGATCGTCCCGTCCTTCTCCATAAAAGTCGCCGCGGGCAGCACAATATTTGCCATTTCTGCGGTTTCGGTCATAAATATGTCCTGAACCACCAGAAGGTCCTTTTCTTCCAGAGCCTTCCTCACCCTGTTTGTATCAGGAGCCGCAAGCATGGGGTTTGCCCCTACAATATATAAGACCTTACACTTTTCCACCATGTCCATGTAGGTCATACCGGGCTGTGACGGCAGATCTTTCACCCCCCAAATCTCTTCAAAGCGCTTGGCTGTTTCTTCATTAACACTCTGAAATCCCGGGTAAAAAACGGGCAGAGGACCCATGTCGCCAAATCCCTCTCCGTTTGCATGACCCCTTAGAGGATTTACGCCGGCGCCCGGCCTCCCATAGTTTCCGGTCAAAAGTGCCAGGTCGGCAAGGGCCTTGATATTCTCTATGCCGGCGCCATGCTGTGCAATACCGGAATTATAAAGGATGCATGCATTCTTTGCCGTTGCATAGGTTATTGCCGCCTCTTTTATCACATTAAGGGGAATGTTTGTTATTCTCTCTATTTCATTGAGATCCAGGGTCATTAAATAGTCTTTGAGCTCATCGAGCCCTTTGGTCCTTTTTTCTATGAATTCTTTGTCTTCAAGCCCCTCATCTATGATGATCCGCATCATGCCATTTATTAGAGCATTGTCAGTAGCCGGGTAGATTTGCAAATAGCTATCTGCAAGACTTTTAACCGTCACGGTCCTCCTGGGATCCACAACGATCACCCGGGCGCCCTTCCGCTTTGCCCTGATGACCCTGCGGGCAATGATAGGATAGGTTTCCTGCAGGTTGGGACCGGCCACAAATATACAATCGGCCTGCTCGATACTTGTAGTTGACGTTGTCATCACACCTGAACCTACCGTGGAAAGCAATGCAGGGACTGTGGGAGAATGGCAGAATCTGGAAGCATTATCCATGTTGTTTGTCTTCTGAACCACCCGGATAAACTTTTGAATGACATACAAATCCTCATTCGAGCATTTTGCAGAGTTGATAAAACCCACTGCATCCGGCTCCGCATTTTGAAATTTGTCTGCAATCAACCCGAATGCCTCTTTCCAAGAGAACTCCTCAAAGACACCATTCTTCTTTATCAGCGGCCGTTGCAACCGTTGCTCGATAGTAGAAAAGGCATGGGCATTCCTTCCTTTTTGGCAGTTTTTTCCTTCACATACCGGATGATCCTTCCAGGGCTCCATACCCGCTATGTTGCCGTCTTTGACCACCAGGTATATGCCGCATCCACAGCCACAATACGGGCAGATCGTGGGTATATGTTCAATGGATTTTATCAATGGTTTCTCTCTCCATCCTGTATCTGGTTAATATTTTTGGCCAATATCTCCCCCATCCGGCGGCTCTCCTCTCTGTGGGAAAAAGGGTTTTGGCCAATGCCTTTTGTCTCCTCTATGAAGTCTTTAACCACTTGCGCAAATTTTGGGGCCTCTGAAGCCGATATCCACTCCAGGCGAATTCTAGCCGGGTCTATACCGATACATTCCAGCAGTTTTTTAGTCATCAAGACCCGCCTTCTGACATATAGATTACCTTCCAGGTAATGACATTCTCCGGGGTGTCACCCGCCGATGAGCACGCCGTCGATTCCCCTCGCTAAAACCTCCAGAATAAGCACAGGATCAATCCTTCCGGTGCACATCACCCGGACCACCCGGATATTCGGCGGATATTGGAACCTGGAAACCCCGGCCAGATCTGCGCCGGCGTATGAACACCAGTTACATAGAAAGGCCACTAATTTGGGTTCGAATTGATTTGACATATCAAAAATCCCCTTACGCCCTAAGCCAAGGCGCAAATTTGCGCCCTTATTTGATGTTGACTAAAATGGCACATATCAACCGCCTTTGAAGGGCAGCTTGCAGCGCACAGTCCACACCCTTTACAGGATGCAGGTGTATTTTGAGCCTTTTTTACACCATCAATCTGTACCATATGGATGGCATCGAATGGGCATACCCTTTCGCAAATGCCACAGCCACTGCATATCTCCTGATCAACCACAGAAACGATGGGCTCGATTTCTATGGTATCTTTCATTAAAATGGCTGCTGCCCGTGCAGATGCCGCCTTGGCTTGCGCGATAGATTCCTCAATAGGTTTTGGATAGTGGCAAAGCCCTGCTAAAAAGATGCCGTCAGTCGCAAAATCAACCGGCCGCAGTTTCATATGGGCTTCCAAGAAAAATCCCTCTTCGGTCGAAGACACTTTGTAAAGTTTGGTAAGGGGGATGTTGTCAGAGGGCATTATGGCCGTTGCCAGGCATATGATATCCGCAGATATCTCAAGAGGTCTTTGGAGCACATGGTCGGTAACCGTGACCTTAAGCCGGCCATTTTCCTTTTCAACCCCAGGCTTATTTTCCAGATCATACCGAATGAACAGAATACCTTTATCCCTGGCCTCCGTGTACAGGTCTTCCCTATCTCCAAAGGTCCTGATGTCCCGATAGAGGATATATATATGCATATCAGGATGTAACCTTTTTAAGGTCAAAGCGCTGTGGATGGAGTGGGTGCAGCAGACTTTACTGCAATATGGCCTCTCAGGTATTCTGGATCCCACACATTGGATAAAGACGGCGCTCCTCGCATCCCTGATCCTATCACTACCCTTCATAATTTCTTGATCAAGATCCAGAGACAGCAACACATTGGGATCTTTCCCGTATAGATATTCTGTGGGTTTATAGGGTTTGCCACCAGTGGCCATAATGATGGCCCCGTGCTCCAATTCCTTTTTTTCACCTTTATCATCAATCAATGTCGACGCAAAACTCCCTACAAAACCCGAGGCGTCTGTAACGGTCGTGTTAAGGTAAACATGGATCAATGGATGGTCATTAACCTTCTCAAAAAGATCTTCAACATAAGGTTTTATCTTGTCCCCTTTATAGGTGGCATAAAGATTGAGGGCCTGGCCGCCCAATCTGTCTCCTTTTTCAACCAGATCGATCTTGAAACCTTGTTCAGCCAGACTCAAGGCACTCACCATGCCGGCCACCCCGCCTCCGATCACTAAGCCATTATGATTTACCGGTACGGATATATCGGTGAGCGGCTCGATCAGACGCGCCTTAGCCACCGCCATCCTGACCAAATCCTTGGCCTTTTCCGTGGCCTTTTCCGGATCGTCCATATGGACCCACGAACATTGATCGCGAATATTACACATCTCAAAGGTATATTTGTTCAGAGCCCCTTCCCGGAGTGTCTCTCTGAACAACGGCTCATGGGTTCTTGGGGTGCATGAGGCAACCACCACCCGATTCAGATCATATTCCCTTATATATTCTTTTATTTTTTCCTGGGTGTCCTGGGAACAGGTAAAGAGGTTCCTGTCGGCCACCACCACGTTTGGCAGGGTTTCTGCGTATGCTCTCACCTTCGGGACGTCAACGACGCCCCCGATGTTAATCCCTCAGTGGCAGACAAATACGCCGATGCGGGGCTCCTCTCCGAAAATCTCTTTTTCAACAGGATACTCTTTTTTCTTGACCAGGCTGTTTCTCACGGTTGCTAAAAGGCCCATAGCGGTATTGGCCGCAGCGCTCGCCTCCATAACCGTCCCTGGAATATCTTTAGGCCCTTGGAATGCGCCACATACGTATATCCCCGGTTTTGATGTCTCTATAGGAGAAAGGCATCGGGTAGCGGCAAAATGATGGCGGTCGAGTTCTATATCCAATCGCTCAGCCAGATCTTTGGCATCGGCGGGAGGCATCAAACCAATGGAAAGCACGACCATATCGAAGACTTCCTCTTTTTTCTTTCCCCCTTCAGTAACATAGACCAGTTTGAGGTCTCCAGTATTTCCTACCGGCTCTATGGTATGTATCTTGGACCTGATAAACCTGACGCCGATTTCGTCCTTTGCTCGGTTATAATATTTTTCAAAATCCTTGCCGTAGGTTCGCATATCCATGAAAAAAATGGCCGTATCTAATGGCAGGGAGCTGTGCTCCTTGGCAATAACGGCCTCTTTGATGGCATACATGCAGCATACCGCAGAACAGTAGCCCTGGTCACACGTATTGATGCTCCTTGAACCCACACACTGGAGCCAGGCAATCTTTCCAGGCTCCTTTTCGTCAGATGGACGCACAAGGTGAGCCTTATAGGGACCTGAAGCGCTTAATATGCGCTCAAATTCCATACTGGTGACCACGTTGGGAAAACGGCTGTGTTGATACGTGATATCACCTGAAGGATCGTAGGGTTCAAAACCAGGGGCAAGGATGATTGACCCAACGTTCAGTTCGACAGTTTCATCTTCTTGGGAGTGGTCAATGGCTTGGGCGGTGCAAAATTCAGTGCATATTTTACATCCGCCGGTCTTAAAGTGCATGCAAACCGTCCGGTCAATGGCCGGTGCTTTGGGTATGGCTTGAGGATAGGGTATATAAATCGGTTTTCGTCCGATCAGCCCCATGTCATACTCAGAGGGGATAGGTTGAATAGCATGTTTGGTAATGTCTTCAAGCTTGATATGTCCGGTCGGGCAAACCGAGGCGCAGGCACCGCAGGCCATACACAGATCGGTCTGAAGATGGAACGGGGTATCCACCTTCATATCCACACCCCGGCCGGTTAGGCTGATGGCACTGTTTCCCATCCTCTCGCAAATACGCACGCAAAGTCCGCAAAGGATACAATCCTCGTCTCTTTTCTTAAACCGAGGCTCTTTGATCCCATATGTTGCTGCCAATTTCTTGACCATAGGCACATTCGGACAACGGGCAAGAAGCAATTCCACGATCAGTTTACGACCCTCAAGAACCGCATCAGTCTCTGTCCCTACTTCAATACCTTCCCGTATGGGGTAGTTGCATGCCGTGACAAAATCGGTCTTTCGGCCATCAAAAACCTCTACCGTACAAAGACGGCACATCCCTGCGGGTCCGAGGGCTTTATGGTAGCACAGGGTCGGGATCTCGACCCCACATCGTTCAGCAACCTGAAGGATATATTCCCCTTCTTCCCCCTGAACTTCTTTACCGTTAAGCTTAAAGGTTATCATAGGTGTGTTTCTTCTCCCTTAACTACTTGATAAGAATGGCATCAAACTTACAGGCATCGTAACAGATGCTACACTTGATACACTTATCCTGGTCTATATGATGGGGTTTCTTGTTTTCACCGGTGATGGCCTCCTGCGGACATTTTAGTGCGCACAGATGACAGCCATTGCACAGTTCTTCATCAACTTCATAATGGAAAAGGGCCTTACACACACCTGCCGGGCATTTCTTGTCCCTGATGTGTGCCTCGTACTCCTCCCGAAAATAGAGGATGGTGGTTAAGACTGAATTTGGGGCGGTTTTTCCCAGTCCGCACAGGGAAAATCTCTTGATCACGGTGGCCAGTTCTTCAAGGAGTTCGATATCTCCTTCCCTGCCGTTTCCCTCACAGATATCCGTGAGTATCTCTAACATCTGTGTTATTCCTTCACGGCAGGGGGTGCATTGACCGCATGATTCGTTTTTAAGGAACTCCAAAAAATATCTGGCAATGTTTACCATGCAGGTATCATGATCCATCACGATCATTCCGCCGGATCCCATGATAGAACCAAGTTCGGCCAGCTTCTGGTAATCTACGGGAGCATCGAGGAATTTTTCGGGAATACATCCGCCGGAGGGCCCCCCGGTCTGAACCGCCTTGAATGTTTTCTTTTTGGGAATGCCGCCGCCCATATCAAAAACGATTTCTCTGAGAGAAATCCCCATGGGCACTTCCACTAAACCGGTATTCTTGACCTTTCCCACGAGACTGAAAACCTTTGTACCCTTGCTCTGCTCGGTGCCGATGTTGGCATACCATTGACCACCTTTCAACAAGATAGCGGGTATATTGGCATAGGTCTCAACGTTGTTCAGATTTGATGGTTTGTCCCTGAAACCTTTTTCCACAGTATGAACATACTTGGCCCTGGGTCTTCCCACTCTACCTTCCAGGGAGGCCATCAAGGCCGTTGATTCACCACAAACAAAAGCGCCTGCCCCGGTAGAAATCTTTATTTGAAAGCTAAAATCAGAGCCGGCTATGTTTTCTCCAATCAACCCGTAATCCTCTGCTTGCTTGATCGCCGTGACCAACCGCTTTACAGCCAACGGGTATTCATACCGGACATAAATGAAGCCTTGGTTGGAACCGATGGCCAATGCTGCGATCAACATCCCCTCAAGAACACTATGCGGATCTCCTTCCAGGATGCTTCTGTCCATGTAAGCGCCGGGGTCGCCTTCATCGGCATTACAGATGACGTATCTTTCGCCGTCAAGTTTTGCACAGCTTTCCCATTTGATCCCTGTTGGGAAACCGGCACCACCGCGGCCCCTTAATCCGGATTCCTTAACGATATTGATGATCTCAGTGGGTTCCATCTGTGAGAGGGATTGAATAAAGGCCAGGTATCCGCCTTTGGCGATATACTCTTCAATGCTGTCAGGGTCAATATAACCACAATTACGTAAGGCAATTTTTGTCTGTTTACTGTAAAAGGGAATATCCTCCAAGAAAGGAATTCCTTCAATCGGCTCAACCTCAGCCAGTGGGTTTTCAATAGTGTCCTCTAATAAAGAACGGGGATCGCGCAGTTGCGCCATGATCCACTTCGTGTTGAAATCGCCCCGGATATAGCCTTCAATGGCATCCAGAATTTTATCCTCGGTAAGGTGCCTGTAAATGATTCTCGGTTTGCCGTTTCCGAGTATTTCAACCAAGGGTTCTTCCTGACAAAAACCCAGACAACCGGTTTGGGAGATTTGAGTACCATTTCCCTGTGGGAATCTTTCCAGCGCTTTTTCAAAGGAAGCTTTAGCGCCGGCCGCAATCCCGCACGATGCCATCCCTATGTTCACCTTGATCCCACCAGGGTAGTATAGTTTCTTTCTGTAATCTCTTGTGATTTTTTCCAAGTCTTTGACAGAACTTACTTGCATAGCCCTAAAACCCCCTATTTATATCTATCCAACACTTTTTGTATTTTTTCCCGGCTTATCCGGCTATGGATATCCTCATTAATCTTGACCACTGGTCCAAGACCACAGCATCCAATACAGCGCACAGGTTCTAATGTGAAGCGCATATCTTCAGTGGTTTTTTCGGGGCCTAAATTCAAAATCTCCTGAATCCTTTCCCATACCCTTGCCCCCCCTCTTACATAACAGGCAGTTCCCAGGCAGACAGAAATGATGTTCCTGCCTCTGGGTTCCAGACTGAAGGTGCTGTAAAACGTGCTTAGACCGTAAATCTGACTAAAAGGAACGCCGATCTTCTCGGAAAGGTACAAGAGAGAGGCTTGAGGCAAATAGTTATACTGATGTTGAATAACCTGGAGAATCATAATAAGATTCTCTTTGTCATTGTTGAATTCTTGATCTATTATTCGATCAAGTTCCATATAATCGATTTCAACGGCTTGATTCGCGTTGGATAGAGCTGTTTCAATCATTTAGCTGTCCCCTGAACGGTAACCGCCTGATTTGTCACCGGACAATTTTCGACGCACAGTCCACAGCCAATACAACGGTCCAGGTCGATACTGCGCGCACGTTTCTTGACCTTTACCTTGAAATTTCCGGCAGACCCCTGCACGGATTCAATATCAGCATAGGTGATAATTTCGATATTCAGATGCCGGCCGCATTCCACGAGCTTTGGCGCCATGATGCACATGGAACAATCATTGGTAGGATATGTTTTATCCAATTGAGACATCTTGCCGCCAATGGCTGGTGATTTTTCAAGGAGATAGACATAGAACCCGGAATCTGCCAGGTTAAGGGCGGCCTGAATACCGCCAATGCCACCACCCACGACCATCACTGCACCTATCTTCTTTTTTTCTTTAGACGCTACCATTGAAATAATCTTTCGTTGCAGAAGCTCCGTAAGAATAGGAACCTAGCATATGTGGTGTATGAGATGCATGTTTTATTCTATTCATGCGTATAACCTTTTCCCTTTACCTTTAGCAAATCGACCCCAAGGACCTATCCCTTAAGGGCCGATTTGCCAATTAAGAAGGGGGTAATATGAAATTGGAGGTCGCCAAGTTTAACCTCGACGAAGTAAGGCAGCAAATGTTATGCCACAAATCAGGTTTTATGCACTTTTTTTAAATTTAATGTTGAATCGCTTCATTTGGTTCCAGACACTTGTTCTGGATATGCCAAGAATTCGTGCTGCCTCGGATTGATTGCCGCCTGATTGCTGCAAGGCATCCATAAGTCGTCGCTTCTTTATTTCATTCAGGCCAACGCACGAAGGTTCGCCGGTTTCATGGGGGATTTCCATGTGCAAAATGTTTAGCGGGAGATGCTCAAGACCAATCATCGGTCCCTGACAGGCAACAAAGGCGTATTCAAGGGTGCTTTTTAGTTCCCTTACATTTCCGGGCCATGGGTACTGGATCATAAGATCCAAGGCTTCATTGGTAATGCCTTGAATTATTTTTTCGCTTTTCAGACAAATTCTTTGGAAGAATGACTCAGCTAACAACGGAATATCGCTGTTCCTTTCTCTCAATGGCGGAACCCATATCGGAAGTACATTTATCCGGTAATAAAAATCTTCCCTGAAAGCACCTTGATCCACAAGCTGTTTTAGATCCTTGTTGGTTGCCGTGATGATTCTAACATCAATCTGAATCGGCCGGTGATCACCCACCCGTTCAATGATCTTTTCTTCGAGCACCCGCAAAAGTTTTACCTGGGTTGAAAGGGGTAAATCGCCAATTTCGTCCAGAAAAATATCTCCTTCATGGGCGGCTTCGAATCTTCCGGTTCGACTCTGAAAAGCGCCGGTATAAGCGCCTTTTACGTGGCCAAAAAGTTCACTTTCCAGGAGTGACTCATTCAGGGCCGCACAGCTGACCTTTACATACGGTTTGTTTTTGCGAGGACCACTTTTATGAATTGCCCTTGCGACAAGCTCCTTTCCAGTCCCACTTTCCCCAAAAATAATCACCGGCGCATCCGACTCGGAAGCGTTTGTAATCATGGTAAAAACCTGCTGCATCGGCGCTGAAGTGCCAAGGATGGCGTGAAATCGATCTTCTGCCCCGAGTTCTCGCCGAAAGGTCTCAATCTGGGTTTCTTTTTCAATGAGATCAGTAATATCGGTTATGGTTTCAACAGCACCCGTTACATTACCCTTGTTGTCCCGGAGAACAGAAGCATTTTTCACAATGTGAATATCGTCTCCGTTCTTTCGCGTCATAACGCATTTCTGCATTCTTAACTTGCCCTTCTTAAACAATACACACCAATGGGGTCCTTTTCCTTTACTTCCTCGGACCAATTCACAGGCATTGCAACTTAATATGGTGCAGGGTTTCCCTATGATCTCTGTCCTAGAATGCCCGGTAATGGTTTCAAAAGCCCGGTTAACCGAAGTTATGGTGCCTTTTGTGTCCACAACCATGACTCCGTCCTGAATCGTGTCCACCACCGTTTTCCAATACTTGTTTAGTTTTTGTTCAAACATAGGCGCCTCCTGTTCATATATTAAACAATTTTACTGTTCATCTATTTAACACATTAACAGTTGGATGACAACAAAAATATTACGCTCGAACTTCAATTCTACACTATTTTATCCAGCAACCCGTAACCGATAGCGAACATCCAGCAACCGGTCACGAGCAACCAGCACCCAACATTAATTGGCATCATTATTGCTGTATTATTAATTGAATCGATAGGTAAACCCACAGACCTCAAGTGGACAGGAGGTTTACAATGGATAAAGTTGTTCTCATAACAGATCGTCCTGAAGAATGTGAAACCCTGATATCATGCCTTAAGATACTGTTTCCCGAGTGCGAGGTTCAGGTTCAGCCAAAGCAGGCAGCCAAGTTGCAGCGCTCGTTTTTGGCTTTAGAACCTTCCACATCTAAAAAATAATGGCAGAAAACAGTGCTTAATGGCTAAGGAGCAGTGACAAAAGACAAAGGGGGTAGCAGTTATAAGGAGGAGAACAATGGCATCAAACTTCAGAATTTATTGTCATCAAAACAAGGATAACCTTCATCTTAAGCTTATGGGAGACTTTGATGGTTCATCAGCCTATGAACTGATCAATACCCTAAAAAAATATCGCGGCATTGCCCGAAGAGTTTTTATTCACACATGCTTTCTTTCTTCGGTTCATTCTTTTGGTCTGGATGTATTTCAAAAAAATTGCACGATCAAAAAACTATCGCGGGTACTGACATTTACCGGTGAATATGGGAACAAATTGGCGCCTCATGGGAGTATCTTACTAAAACCTAACCCGGATAAACCGGAAAAGTTACAAGTGAACTAAAGCCCGCCCTGGTGCTAATCGTTCATATATTGATTTGACTTATGCACCATTACAAACATAACTTTTTGAGTACAGAGTATTGGTGATCGGTCTGGGCCAGGGTTAAAGAGTCGCTACGCTCCGGCTTTTATACAAATTGGAAGTATTCCTTAACTTTAGGCACTTTAGTTCACTTTAGGCATTTCACACTTAATTGGCTAAGCATTTTTTTTGACATAGGGTAAAAAGCACAAAATTTACTACTAAGGAACTACGCTTCTTCCGAGGTGTTTCATGACAACGATAATCGATATCATATCAAAAAAGCTTAGGGACAGAGGACTGATCCCCGTCGAAATAAACCGGCTTATAAAGGATGTGGCCAATGTAATTAGCAGTGGTAAGTATTGTACACCGGTTTGCATTAAGCAGAATTTGGAGCGCCTGGGATGGGAAGGTTATGTTTTAGATAATAATATACTGGAACTTATTTTTTTATTCCTTAGCGATCAGAAAATGTATCGAAAAGAATTGTAATTTTAATAGGTTTTAGAAATCCTGAGATGCAAAGTTATGGGGATATTTATCAAAAATAATGCGGGCAGGCGTTCAGGAATTGAAAGAAGGGTATTTTCATACACCCTCCATATTCCGGAACGAAGATCGGGCAAAGAACGAAGGAGCGGTTTAGGCCGCAGAATTGAAAAAGAATTTAAGTTTCCGATCGTTTTTGAACAGGTTCCATTCTCTCAGGATTGGGATAATACCTGACGGCTGGGTGCTCACCTTCCGCAGGTTTAAACAAAAAATATAATGAGGTGTTCTCATGATGATAAGAATTATTACAATTATGCTTATTCTTATGTTAAGTGGTCAGGCTCAGGCCATGAGGTTCAAGATCGCCACCCTGTCGCCGGAAGGGTCTGTCTGGATGCAAAAAATGCGGGAAGGCGCCGAGGAACTGGCCCGTAAAACCGACAACCGGGTGACCATTAAATACTATCCGGGCGGAGTAATGGGCGACGATAAGGCGGTTTTACGAAAAATCCGCATCGGTCAGCTTCATGGGGGCGCAGTTGTGAGCGGGAGTTTATCCCAGTTTTATCCCGACGACCAGATTTACAGCCTGCCGCTTAAATTTAGATCCTTTGAAGAAGTTGATTATGTTCGCAAGCATCTGGACCCGCGTATTGCCCAAGGGCTTGAAAAAGGAGGATTTGTGACCTTCGGGATCGCCGAAGGCGGCTTTGCCTATGTGATGTCCACCGTGCCCATAAGAACCGTCGGAGAGATGCGCCGGCAGAAAGTCTGGATTCCGGACAATGATCCCATGATCCTTGAAGCGGTCAAGGCCTTTGACATCGTTCCATTTCCGTTATCCATCGCCGATGTGCGGGCCGGCCTGCAAACCGGACTTATCAATACGGTCACCACTCCGCCCATCGGGGCGGTGGCACTGCAATGGCATACCCAGATTAACTACCTGATGTACGAGCCGTTTCTGTACATTTATGGTGTACTGGCCGTGGATCGCAGGGCATTTGCAAAAATATCAACTCATGATCAACGGGTCTTTCGCGAAATAATGGGCCGTATTTTCCGTGAGATAGACCGGCTGAACCGCGAAGACAACGTTAAAGCTCTGGAGACCTTACGTAAACAGGGGATTAAATTTATCAAGCCTTCCGGTGAAGCGCTGGATATATGGTACCGTGAAGCCAAGGCAGTGCCCAAGCGGCTGATTCGAGCCGGCAAATTATCTCAGGGCATGGTCAACACTCTGGAAAAACTTCTTAAAGACTATCGTTCAAAGCAACTTCATGCCGAAAAATAAATATAAAAATGGCTAATATCCTTTTAAAAACCAACCTTCCAGTATTCCATTATTTTTATCCCGTGAAACTTTTTTCTATTTCACTGGGACCATATTCGGGACAAGCGTTCAAGCCTCAATAAATATCCTATATTTTCATCAAGTTGTAGAAATTCCGAGACGTAAATTAATGCTGAAGTGAAATATTTAAAACAGGTTGACAAATAGAAATAGCGTTACTTATAATAAAAGTTAACGTTTTAGTAACGTTAGTATAACACTAAAACTCTGAATGTTGTTAATTAAGTCAGCAGTCGGGGTGTTTTTCTTATAACGCTTTGAAAATAGCGTAATGAATGATCAGCAGCGAAATCATACACTGTTTGATTTTATGAGTTTGTATGATGGAGTCGCTGATTTTTCATGGAGCTATTGAATCGAAAATACTTCCGACCCCTCAATTAAGTAGCATTAAAAAATTTGAAAAATAAAATATTAAAAAGGTAAAGAGGCGGATTTTTACCATGCGAAATAAAACAGATAATATAATAGATTCCAGTTTTGCGAGTCTGCTTCTGGAATCAATGGCTGATGGTGTTTTTACCCTTAATGACAAGGGAATCATATTATCATGGAATCCATCCATGGAGCGTATTACTGGCTATTGCGCGAAAGAAGCCATAGGAAAAAGCTGTAAGTTGCTTAATTTCAATCGCTGCCTTTCCGAAACTTGGCCAACAAACATTAACAAATGCGGAATTTACGAAAATGCTCGTTTTGATGCTGAGGAATGCTTTCTGCGCCACAAAAACGGTAATAATATACCTGTGATAAGAAGCGCAAGACTGGTAAAGGATGAAAATAATTATGTAAAAGGTGTTGTCGAAACCGTGACTGATATCACTGAACTGAAAAAGGCCCGACGCAAAGCAGAAGATGCCAACCGTCGGCTGGGTGAAATCCATAAGTTTGATAACATTATCGGTAAAAGTCGTGCGATGCAGCACCTGTTTTTAGCTGTAAAAGCGGCCATTTCAAGCGAAGCAACCATCCTGCTGCAAGGCGAAAGCGGAACGGGTAAGGAGCTGGTTGCCGGTGCTATTCATTACAACAGCGATCGATACAAAATGCCGTTTGTAACGGTGAGCTGCAGTGCCCTTTCTGAATCTCTTCTGGAAAGCGAATTATTCGGTCACATAAAAGGTGCTTTTACCGGAGCTATTCGCGACCGTGTGGGCCGATTTGAGGAAGCCGACTGTGGAACCATATTTTTGGATGAAATTGGTGAAATTAGTCCTTTTATTCAGATCAAGCTGCTTCGTGTGCTACAAGAACGGGAAATTGAGCGGGTCGGTGACTCGAAAAAATGTAAAATCGACATCAGAATCATTGCAGCCACAAACAAAGATCTGTACGAACTTGTCAATAGAGGCCATTTTCGTGAAGATCTCTATTATCGCCTTAAGGTGTTTCCGATTTATATACCTCCTTTACGAACAAGAAAAGAAGACATTCCGCTTCTTGCAAGTCATTTCATAACTGTTCAGAATAAAAAAACCGGGAAAAAAATCAACGGTGTTTCGCAGTCTGCAATGAGAATTCTCATGGACTACACCTGGCCCGGCAACGTGCGTGAACTGGAAAATGCAATTGAGCATGCCTTTGTTCTTTGCAATGATGAGCATATCGATATTTTTGACCTTCCTGTTGAAATACGGCAGATTGAATATCATCCCCTTGAGCCAAAATCAATTGACCGGTCTTTAAGTTCTTTATCGCCACGGAAAAAGCTTTCCCGAGAAAAGCTGCTTGAACTTCTAAACGAATGCGGCTGGAATAAGGCCGAAGTTGCACGTCGGGTGGGCCTGAGCAGAACCGCAATCTGGAAGTACATGAAAAAGTGGGACATTCCTCTTAAACCGCCGTCAAATTAAATGGGCCGAAAGGTCAATCTATTCAGAAAGAATTTCAATCCATAACGGCAGGGCCACATCCTTTTACACGGAGATCATTAATTGCTGATCCAACGCCATGTAAAGCTCACTCTGAAATACAATACAAGACCGTTTTGCATTCTGAAAAAAACCAAGAAACACCGGGTTTGACTCCGAATCGAATCCTTCCGTAATTATGCAGGGTTAAGATTTGTATTCCAAATGTTAAAATCCAACTTTTAGGTCCAGATTTGAAAATCTCTTGACTATAATAGAATCAAATATTATATCGATGTGAGGGAATATAAAAGGAAACTCAATTGAAATCATTTATCAAAGTTATGAAGGCACTATCCGATCCGAATCGAGTTAAAATAATAAAATTGCTGGATCAAAAAGAAATGTGTGTCTGTGAGTTGCAAGGTGCACTGGGAACCGTCCAGTCCACAGTTTCTAAGCATCTTAAAATACTGGAAGAAGCAGGTCTGGTGGATTATCGAAAAGACGGTCTGTGGGTTAATTATTCCCTGAACAACGGTAAAAGCAGTCCTTATGCAGCCAGTTTACTTGGTAATCTTAAACATTGGCTGGAAGACGATTCTGAAGTCGTTGAATTAATTAAAAAAGTTCCTTATTTAAATCGCGAGGAACTATGTAAAAAATAATTTTTTTGCCCCATTACATCGCTATATGCTGATATAAAATTGTATATAATGGAGGTATAAGCCTTTATGGTCTTTGTTTCACTGGGTGCTGGGAGTGCAAAGGGATAGAGAATTGCCCGCCTCCGGATAATTCAAACATTAACAATATTGCAGAACCTCTAAACCAGTTTTGTTTTGATTATTAAAGTTGCTGGAAGTCCTCTTGAAAGCAAAGGAGAGAAAGTGACAGTAGCAGAAGCAATTATCGACAAAGAATCAAAAGGTCTTAGTTTTTTTGAAAAGTACCTTTCGGTCTGGGTGGCGCTTTCAATTGTGGTTGGGATTGCCCTTGGAAAAGTTGCCCCGGGAGTAGCAAAATACCTCGACGGTCTTGCCATTTACGTAGGAGACGCACCAGTAGTTTCTATTCCTATCGCCATCTGCCTTTTCTTTATGATGTACCCCATTATGGTTAAGATTGATTTCGGCGAAGTCCTCATGGCTGGCAAAAACATCAAACCGGTGGGCTTGACCTTGTTCATTAACTGGGCCATCAAACCGTTCACCATGTATGCTATTTCGATCTTCTTTCTCGGTACGCTGTTTTATAATTTTATTGGTCCCGAAGCCGTTGACCATGTCAAGATGCCCTTGGGTCTAAATCTTACGGTGGGTGCAACGCACGGCGTCGGGAAAGTTATTCTGGTCAACGGATTAAAGGTGCTTGAGGTGCCTCTCTGGCGGAGTTATCTGGCAGGGTGCATACTTTTAGGGATTGCGCCCTGTACGGCCATGGTTCTTGTCTGGGGGTTTTTGGCCCGCGGAAATGATGGCCATACACTTGTCATGGTGGCGATCAACTCCCTTGTCATGCTCTTTCTCTTTGGTCCTTTGGGAGGCTTCCTTCTGGGTGTTGGACGGCTCCCGGTTCCGTGGCAAGCACTGGTACTTTCCATTGGAATATATGTGGCACTGCCGCTTGTGACGGGCTATACTTCCAGGAAACTTATTATCCGGGTACGGGGTGAAACCTGGTTCAAAGAAAAATTTCTACACGTGTTAACTCCAATTACAATTACAGCCTTACTGGTTACGCTGGTACTTCTTTTTTCCTTTAAAGGCGATGTTATTGTATCCAACCCCTTGACCATACTCTGGATTGCCATACCTCTTTTTATTCAAACCAATCTGATCTTTTGGCTGGCATACGGTTTGGCCAGACTGATGGGTCTTAATTATACGGATGCGGCCCCTTCGGCCATGATCGGTGCCTCCAATCATTTTGAATTGGCTATTGCTACAGCGGTTTTGCTTTTCGGTCTTTCATCCGGAGCGGCTCTGGCCACAGTTGTAGGGGTGCTGATCGAAGTACCGGTTATGCTTATGTTAGTGAAAATTTGCTTGAAGACCGACCACTGGTTTTCTTGAAAAGCAGAATGATAAAGGAAATAAACCTTTGAAGTTACGAAGGATGAAAACCCTACCCCGGATATTTCACGAGTGCGAGGCGTTCATTTGCCCCGATAGCGGGATTTCCGCTTCGCTCCAACAAGGCATTCAAGGGCGCAGCCCCGCTATACAAAGCGGGATAAACCTCCGTATTCTTAATTAACGCGGCTCGCAGATTCCGCGAATAGCGGGGAAATGGGCGCCTCGGACTCGCCCGAAGGGTGAAAATTTTTGAGAAATTGAACAAGAAAATTTTCGGTACAAACTGTCACCTTATAACTAAAAGCAAAATTGTAAATAACAAACTGTTTTCATTGCTAATAAAAAGGCCTCTCGAAAATTTTCATGAAATATTCGGGCTAAGCAACGTTCTAAGGGAGGATAGTGTATGTCTAATGGAAGATCTTCAAAGCTTTGGATAGTCAATGTAACATCCTTTATTCTTTTTATTATTTTATGTAGTACTGGATTGCTAAATTGGCTTGTATTGCCCAGAGGATATCAAGCAAGAGGAAGTTTTTTAGTTTTTCTTAGACATATCTTCATTACAATCCATGAATGGGCTTCACTGATATTCATGGTTGTGGTCGCAATACATATTATCTTGCATTGGCCTTATATAAAATCCAATTTAAAGAAACACCGTATCATAAAATAACATGCGTCGTTTAAGAGATGAGGATATTTGGCCGGTAATTCATGCTGGAAACCATAATAATCACAATAATAATCTGCTTTATTGCCTTTGAGCTGATCGAGCATGTAATTTTCCCGCTATTTTGGTTCATTTTAAAAGGAAGGAAAAAATCTAATTATGGCGTAATGGGCATGATTGGAAAAGTTGTCGAAATTAAGAGATGGGATAAAACCCAAGGCCAAGTTTTGGTCAACGGGGAGCTATGGAGGGCTGTTTGTGATGTTCCATTAACACAAGGTAGTGAAGCGGTGATACTTGGTATTGAAGGGCTTACATTGAAGTTGAAACCTTACAAAACATAGAAAAAGGATAAGGCAGATTAACACTCCCAGACAGAACGATTTAATTATATTTACTCGAATCATTCATTTAGGACTTTTTAGGACTTGTTATTTTCGGGCTGCTCGCTTGGGGTACCGGTGAGTGGGCTGACGACTATAAGGAGTTTAAACACATTGGTTTTCACGTACACAGCTGGAAAGGATGGGAGTGTCCTTTTTTGTTAGCTTGCGATTGATTTACGGAATTATTAACCCCAGAAAGGCCCGCTTTGCTCAATGGGTACCGTATACACGGGACCGCCTCCATCCCCTCATTTTTGAAATACTATTTAGCTTAAAAGGTCCTTTTTGGGGTCAAAAAGAGTCGTTTAAAACAATTTTAAGCCCTGTTTTAAACCTCTTTTCCTGTTATTATAGTTGGTTACCGCGGTCCGACCCCAAATGTCTATTTTTGTGTGCTTCATAATACTGATAAATACGAATTGCCTTTTCTGCTTGTGTCACCTGCCATTCTTCTCTCTTTTTTGTTAGGTGCTTTAAGAACCTTTCGACTTCCTCGGGAGTGATTTCTTCAGTTGATTTTTTATCAATAAATTTAAAAAACTGTGAAACCCAAGCCACATAAAAAGGAACCCGCTTTTTTGATACTATTCTCTTAGATTCTAAGTATTTACCGAAATTTTTCATAATACCTCCATAAATTAAAGTTTAAAAAACAATAGACTGCGTCCTAATATACCGATATAGCACAAAAAGACGACACATGAGATTTGTGAGAATTAAGGAAAATCAAGATAACTGTTTAAAACTCAGTATATTATTGGATTGGATTGAAAAATTAGAAAATTTGTTATATTGAGGGAAAATCAGTTAAAATGATCTAATCGTGACAAAAAGAAGCATGTCATTGAATAACTAATGTTCGGCCACTAAGAGATGAATTATGAACAGGCGAAAATTGCTTCAAAAAATAATTGGTGGTTCTAAAAACATAAGATTCGCAGAGATGGTAAATCTTGTTAAAGGTTTTGGTTTTGAGCTGTCACGGACCGACGGCAGTCACCACATTTTTGTGCGACCTGATATTCCTGAACTTGTGAATCTTCAGAACGTCAAGGGGCAAGCAAAACCATATCAAATGCGCCAGTTCCTGAAACTGGTTGAGAAACACAATCTTAAACTGGAGGATGAATAATGCGTGACTATCATATTAACATTTTCTATTCAGAAGATGACGACGGGTACATCGCTGATATACCAGATCTTGAGGCCTGCTCCGCATTCGGTGATACTCCTGACGAGGCATTGCGTGAGGTCCAAAAGGCCAAAGAATTATGGCTGGAGGCTGCACGAGCAGAGAGCAAGCCTATTCCGCCTCCAAAATATCGACCGGTTATATACCAAGCAATACCAGCTTAATATTACAGAGAATATTGATGTGATTAAGGCCGAACATCAGCTTGGAGAAGGATGCTCATTCAGCTGCGCTTCATTCGCACCTCTCAAGCTGGGCGTTCAGCAAAAAATATAAATTTGGAATGGGAATCAATGTATGTTAATATTTGAATGGGATTTTAAAAAGGCAAAAACCAATATAGAAAAACACGGTGTATCTTTTGAGGAAGCAAGCACCGCTTTCAGAGATCCTCTATCATTAACCATAGATGATCCTTTACATTCAAGAGATGAAGAAAGATTGGTTCTTATCGGAATGTCCTATAATAATAACCTGTTGGTTATTGTTCATACAGAAAGACGAGATAATATTCGAATTATAAGTGCAAGAAAAGTCACCAAGAAAGAAAGGAAATATTATGAAACCAATGTCTAATGATCCAGATATGTTGGAAGAATATGATTTTAGCAAGGGCGTAAGGGGCAAATACGCTAATAAATACAAAAAAGGAACCAATGTTGTAATCATCGACCCGGATGTGGCTGAGTTTTTTCCAGATGAAAACTCAGTAAATGACGCTCTAAGGTCATTAATCCCTATAATTAAAAAAAGAGAAAAAAGGACTGCCGAACAAGGGCATTGAGATGGACGGAATGGTGTCAAATCTCGTATTGTGAATAAGGATATTTATAAATTTAATATCAGCAGCTTAGGATCGCCATCAAAGGTTGATTTGTCAAATGAGACGTTCGTGCAGAAAGTTCCTGGCGATCGAATATTAATATTGAGCACTATCAATTAGTGCTTAAATTAGCGATGTTGATGCCCCTATTTATCTGATCATCATAGAAAGTGATCCTTTCTGTGATATCCATCTATCCCTAAGGATATCAGCCGGCCGGAAATCCTGTGATAAGTCTGACCTACTGCAGGTTTATTTGCAGCTTTAAAACTAACAACATAACTCCAACATAGTATTCTGGTAAATCTGTGGTTACTATAAATCAGATCATGTAAAAGCATTAAAAGTGTGTGGTACTAAATAAACCCGATCGTTGTATAAACAACACATCAGATTATACGTTAAACAACTTGGACAAAGGCTTTGCGTTGATTGTAGTAACCATTATAAGATCTAACTGTTGGTGGCATCCAATGAAAATAAAATTTTTGCTGTGTTGTTTACCTTTCAGGAAAGCCGATGACACCCCATCTTCTTCGTTATCAAGGACTTGCAGTAAACGGCTACGGCTTCGTCCTTGATGCCTTGAATCTGGGGTATCCTCGACTTTTGCAACGTTCGGGTAAATATCCGTTGATCAAATCCCCATCTGCAGATCTGAATTGAAATCGAGGAAATCAATATTTTGTATGAGTCCAATTTCCCGACCGTTCACCCCCTATGCAGCACTATTTGTTCTGTTCCAAAACCTTTCCCCGAGTGCTGATAACGATTTCATTTATAGGTATCTTCTGTCCGGATGCTTCCAATCCCTTTTTCACAATTCCTGGAAGGCAGGCGCAGCACGGCACCTCCATAACAACCGTGGTAATGCTCTTGATGCCCGCAATCTGGAAAATCTCTGCAAATTTTGCGACATACTCCTGAACCTCATCGAATTTAGGACATCCCATCATCACAACTTTTCCTTTAATAAGATCCCTGTGAAGGGTTGAAAAAGCGACCGCAACACAATCTGCCAGCACCAGAAGATCCGCTTCTTTAAGAAACGGGGCGTTGGCAGGTATAAGCCGTATCTGAACCGGCCAGTGGGAAAGGGCCGATTCGCTCTCGGGTCCCATAGCGGCGCGTATGTCGGCCGTCCGACGGGATTCAGCAGGAACAAACGTCTGGATAGTGGTTGACGGACATCCGCAAGGCATAACGGCTTCTTCTTTGGGCCCTTGTTTTTCTTTTTCCGCCAGGTGTTTTTCAACCGCTTCTTCATCAAACTCCTCAGTTTCCCGTTCAATAATTTTTAGCGCACCTGTGGGACACTCTCCCATGCAGGCTCCGAGCCCGTCACAAAGTTTATCCGCTACAATTCGTGCCTTGCCGTCAACAATTTCAAGGGCGCCCTCGGCGCAGGAGGGTACGCACTGCCCGCATCCGTCACAAAGTTCATCATCTATTTCTATTATTTTACGCAATACTTTCATAATTTAAGCCTGTTGTTTTATTTATTTAATTTAACAATGTCCTCTTCGCTTCTTCACGTCCGCTTTCGGTCAAAAAAGACGTTTCTATGATCCGGGTCAGCCGGTCATTATCTATGGGGCTTTCTTTATGTTTCTCCTCAAGGTTAGCAATTAGATCCGCATCATACACCACCTTAAAATTAAGCGTTTCTTCAGGTCGGGGATGATGGTGATGACCGATAATATCGCACACCTCTTCTATCAGTTTGTCATTGGCGCCAAGGCTTTCCATAATGGATCTTGCAATGGGCGGCCCTTCCTTTTCCTGGTATTTTGCAGCGGTGCTGTTATACTTTTTTTCCGCTTCAGGGATACCGATATCATGCAAATAAGCGGCAGCCAATATCACCGCAAGGTTTCCCCTTTCGTTTTTGCCGATCCGTTCCGCATAACGCGCCACCCGGGTCGCATGTCCTATGCGCCTAAAATCCCGTTTAAAATACCGCTTCATTTCTATGGCAATACGATCTTTTAAAAGATCTTCCTTTTGGGCCAAAAGTTCCGGCGGCAGAGTCCCAATGCACTCTTCGGCGAACTGGCAGTATGCCGCACAGCCGAAATCCATTTTTGGATTTGCGAACTTGTGACCGCATTTGTCACATTTGCGGGTTGTATCGTCTTTGAAGAACTCAACGTTATGGCCGCATTCCGGACATTTTGCTTTAAAAATAGCTCCTGGTTTCCAGTATCTGCTGTCCTGTCCCGGGCATTTCATGTTTTTTCTCCTTGTTTAGATCTTAATTGACAGGATCTACAGGATATACAAGATTTATTATATCCTGCTCATCCTAAAATTCTGTCTATATAATAAGTCAGTTTTTTGGATTTTAAAGTTTTTCCTGATTTTTAAGGTAGTTTACACGATAAACACATGCACTACCTTGACTTATGTCAAAAATAGTTGATAATTTTAAAAAAAGAGAAAAATTATGAAAAAAATTCTGGATATTATCTCACAGGCGTCGCTTTTCAACGGTCTTTCCCAAGAACGGTTGAGCCAAATCAGGCAAATAGCCATAGACAAGTTTTATGATAAGGGTAAAACGATTTTTCTGGAAAGCGATGATTGTAATGGATTTTATATTGTTGTGGCCGGCAAAGTAAAAATCTATAAAGTTTCATTGGAAGGTAAAGAACATATTCTTCATATTTATGGGCCGGGCAATCCGTTTGGTGAAGTTCCGGTTTTTTCCGGACGAAAATTTCCTGCAAATGCCGAAACCCTTCTCAAAAGCCACCTTTTGTTTATTCCAAGGCAGGCTTTTGTTGACCTTATATCCGAACATCCCTCACTTGCCTTGAATATGCTTGCTATCCTGTCCATGCGCCTGCGCCAATTCACCGTCCAGATAGAAAATCTATCCTTAAAAGAGATTCCGGCCCGCCTTGCCTCCTATCTGACGTATCTTGCCGACGAGCAAGCCACCGGAGACTTTGTTTCCCTGACAATCTCAAAAGGACAACTGGCCAGTCTTCTGGGAACCATTCCGGAAACCCTGTCGCGTATTTTAGCGAAAATGAACAAACAAAATTTGATTCTAGTAGAGGGTCGAAATATAAAGCTTTTGAATCGAAACGGTTTGGAAGAACTTGCACAGCATGGGAAATTACACCCTTGATGCCTCGAATCTGCCTGCCCCGTGAAATGCTTGCCCAATGAAATGCAGCGCCTATTTCATCGGGGCGAAGCATATTTTACCGGGGGGCATCCTCGACTTTCGCTCATTAATTTGAACATCGAACATCGAACGTTCAACATCGAACGTCGAATGTGGAAGGCGCTTCGCTTTGTCTTTATTATAAAATGGTAGAATACATTATTCGATGTTCAACGTTCGATGTTCGATGTTCGACGTTCATCTTTTATATGTCTTCAAGATGTGGATTCTCCATTAAAATATGTTGAATCTGAATTTACACTAGGTCAGTAGCCCTTTATTTAGGGTTACAGTAAAGATTAACCGATTTTTGCATGATACAGGCGAAGGCTGTTTGTTACCACCGAAATACTGCTCAAGGACATGGCAAGGGCTGCCAGAATGGGATGAAGCTGCCTTAAAAAGACGGGGAAAACGTCAAAGGGTTGAAGAATTCCCGCTGCAACCGGTATCAGCACGATATTATAGCAAAACGCCCAGAAAAGGTTCTGTTTGACCGTTTTCATGGTAGCGCTGCTAAGCTCAATTGCACGGGATACGCCGGTAAGATTTCCGCTGGAAAGGATAATATCGCCGGCTTCAATGGCCACATCCGTACCGGTCCCGATTGCAAAGCCCACGTCAGCCTGGGCAAGGGCCGGAGCGTCATTTATCCCGTCCCCCACCATGCCGGTTTTCTGTCCTTTTTTTTGAAGTTCTTTGATTTTGGATGACTTTTCTTCAGGACGGACCTCGGCAAAAATCTCATCAATGTTCACTTTCGAAGCAATGGCTTGAGCGGTCTTAAGATTGTCCCCGGTCAGCATGACCACCTCAAGACCCTGATTATGGAGTTGCTGTATCGCGGCCTTTGATTCGGGTTTCAGGGTGTCGGACACTGCAACCAGCCCGTACAGTTCCTTTTCCTGCACCAGAACCATTACCGTTTTGCCCTGGGACTGGAGCAGGTCTATGTTATCTTTTGCTTTTTCAATATCGATTCCAATGTCTTGAAACCATTTTGGTTTGCCCAGCTTTACAGAGTTGCCGTGTATCCTGGCCTCAACACCAAAACCGCCCCAAGCTTTGAAATTTTCAGGTTCCCAGAGATCGATGTTTTTTGTTTGCGCTTCCTTCACAATCGCTTTTCCAATTGGGTGTTCCGATCCTTTCTCAACCGAAGCCGCAAGTTTTAAGAGCTGATCCTGGCTTGTAACACCCGAATCAAATGGAATAATGTCAACCACGCCGGGTTTGCCCATGGTGATGGTGCCGGTTTTGTCCAGTACAATGGTATCGAGTTTTGTCGCCGTCTCAAGGGCCTCACTTTTTTTAAACAGGATGCCTTGTTCCGCTCCTTTTCCGGTGCCGGCCATTATGGCCGTGGGGGTGGCCAGCCCTAAAGCACATGGACAGGCAATTACGAGCACCGCTACCAGCCGGATCATGGCCGGTACAAATTCACCGGTAATCCCCCACCATAATACAAAACTAACAAGGGCCATCGCAATAACCGCAGGAACAAAGATGGCCGCCACCCGGTCTGCAAGCGATTGTATGGGGGCCTTGCTCCCCTGAGCTTCCTGAACCAGACGAATGATCTGCGCAAGCACAGTTTCTTTTCCAATGGCCATGGCATGGAATTTTAAGAGACCTTGGCCATTGATTGTTCCACCGACCACCGTATCTCCGGCATGCTTTTCCACCGGCAAAGGTTCGCCGGTCAGCATGGATTCGTCCAGAGAAGATTCCCCTTGGATGATAATCCCGTCCACGGGAATACGTTCCCCCGGCCTGACAATGATCGTATCGCCCTTTTGGACCCGTGTTATTTGAATCTCTTTTTCAACGCCGTCCTTGATGATCGTGGCGGTCTTTGGGCGCAGACCCATGAGTTTGCGAATTGCGCCTCCGGTTTTCCCCTTTGTGCGGGATTCGAGCATCTTTCCCAGCTTAATCAGAGTGATAATGACCGCTGAGGTCTCAAAATAAACATGATCTCCGAAAGGAGGAAAAATAAGAACCGCCAGAGAATAAAAATATGCCACCGAGGAACCCATGGCCACAAGAACATCCATGTTTGCGCTCTTAAGTTTCAGGCTTTTAACTCCACCCTTATAGAAATCCCACCCGGTGTAAAACTGAACCGGCGTGGCCAGGGCACAGAAAAACCAGTTCACCCATGGTGCATGGCTCCACATACCCAAAAAGTTAAAATCACGTCCCATGCTGATAATAAAGAGGGGAAGGGCAAGGGTTGCCCCAAAGACAAACTTTCGTGTCTGGTCCTTTATCTCCGCATTTCGTGCAGCCTGCTCCGCGTCTTCGCCTTCAACAACTTCATCCGGCAAAATTGCACCGTATCCGGCCTTTTGTATAACCGAAACCAAATCATTAACAGAGGTAACACCGGAAATATATTCCGCTGTCAGTCGTTCCGTGGCAAAATTTACAGATGCAGCTACAATACCCGTTGTCTTTTTGTATAAAGCCCGCTCTATGTTCGCTGAACAATTGGCGCAGCTCATACCGGTTATGGGCAGTTCAATTTTTGTTGTAGGAACGGTAAAACCCGAGCTGTGAATGTTATCGACCAGATCTTTAATGTTCAAGTCGTTGGAGTCAAAACTTATGGCTGCCTGTTCTGATGCAAAATTGACAATGGCATCCGTAACGCCGTGTAGTTTTTTCACACCCCGTTCAATATTCATGGCGCAGTTTGCACACGTCATACCGGCAATCGGCAGTGTTATTTTTTGCTCGGACATTATTGAAATTCCATTATATAGTGTTCATTCAGAACAGTATTATATATTTTATCACAACGAAAAGAGCGAAAAAAGCAGTGAAACTGTCGCCATATCAAAATGTATAAGGAGTCGTATAGTTCTGGAAACGCTGATCTATTTTAAAGATCCAAATCGTGAAAACTATCGATGGCAAAACCGATTTCAGGCAAGTGTTTGTCAAAAGAAAAAGCGTGGGTTATCTCCCGTGATTCCATGATTTCAAAACTGAGGCAATTAACAAGACTTACGTTTCGATTGTTGAGAGCGAAAAGTCGCTGGATTGCACGGGTATACCAGTCGCCGTTAACCCATATGATTTCTAAAAATCGACAAAAATTATTATGGTCCAAAAGCCTCTTCAAGATAGCGATCATGATCTATGGAAACGTCACCTGTATCGCAGTTATATTTGCCGACAACTAATTCTGCCTGACGGTAAAGTGCCGATCGGTCCGGTTTTTCTGTAATTATAAACTGATCCACCGCTTTTCGAATTAATTCGGCCACAGATTCTCGGGTGGCAGCCGAAAGCTCTCTGAGCTTTTTGGCCTGTTCTTCAGTCAACTGAATTTGTATTCGAACCATGAAACCTACATTAAGCATGATTACATAATCAACATTATGATTACACAATCATTTTCTTGCCTTCAAGACAATTCTTTAGAAAAAAATCAATATACAAGTACCAAATATCAACTAAATCCCAAATTCCAACACGCGGCGCAAGCGCCTGCGCTGCGCGTGACCAAAACTGGTTATTCCGCCCAGAGAAGGAATGTTGGCCTTGTCGATCTTCTTTTTCATCATCCCGGTAGCAATGCTTGTCATGCCGGGTATAGCTCCCATTACTCCCGGCGGGAAGAACTTGGCCCTGTCAACGCCACCTTCAAGTACCAGATTCATACCCATGAAAGAATAGAAAATCTTGCTCTCCATACCCTGTCTTGCAGCGTTTATGGCTAAAACCAGAGACGGGTGAGCGCCATCAAGGGTATCTTTGACGCAAATAAAAGCAGCCTTTTCTTTTGCCATTGTTTTTCCTCCTTTGTTGGTAGTTTAACAATTGGTTTTTTTAACCTTTACATTTTCTTTTTAAGTGGCGGTTGTTGCGCCCCGATGACCACAGTGTCTTCTTCGCGCACGCCCCACTGGCCGGTATACAGCCCGAAGTTGCCGATGGCGATGACTACCCCGCTATACACCACCGCTCACAGCACATCTATTCTTAAGATCAAGGAAATGTTTTTGGGATTGTTTATCCGTCATATTCTCGTCGAAAAAGACGGCGACTATATCGGTCTTCTTTCCATTGGGGATGTTCTAAGAGCCGGCCTGGTCGCTAAAGATCTTCAAATTAAAGAGTTGAATGCCATTGGCAGCTGGGAATATTATGAAAACTGGGGATGGCCTCGTAAAAAGGAATAAGTTACCTTCTTATGGTTCTAATTTTTGTGTCCATTTCACCACTTGACAATCAAGGATTCTATTGTTTAAGATAATTCAGAAGTTTAACCGTCTTATTGATTAAGTAGAAAGCATGCCCTTGTTTTTAGGGCTTTAATTTTATCTGTGACGTCCATTATTTTTACTGCTTTCGGTGCTATGATTTTTTTTCATTCAGCTTAGCAAAATCCTTATGATGCGATAACACATATCGCAGTTTTCGCCGTTTTTTTGAATTCACCATCCTCAATTGCATAGAGAAAAGCGCTTGGCGGAGGACACATGCATCCTGTTACGATTGCTGGAACGTTATCTCCCTGGGAACCGGCTGTTTTTAGCCTGGTCATTTATGGAATGATGATTTTTGCACTGGTAACCGCTATTCTTTTTATCGCTTCATGGCTTGGGGAAAAGAAAATTAACCCTGAAAAATTAAGACCTTACGAAAGTGGGATCATTCCTACCGGTTCCGCCCGCCTTCGTTATCCAATTCCCTTTTTTCTAATCGCCGTCTTTTTCCTTATCTTTGACGTGGAAGGTGCCTATATTTTTTCTTGGGCCATTTCTTGCGACGAACTCGGCTGGTCGGGGTGGTTGCAAATATCGTTTTTCATCATTATGCTGCTTTTAGGCCTCGTTTACATCTGGCGAAAAGGGGGACTTGATTGGGGCCCGACGCGAACAAGAGATTAAACCGCCTCGATAAATACCTGAATCCGCTCATCAACTGGGCGCGGTCGATGAGCCTGTGGCCGATGTTTTTCGGGCTTTCATGCTGTTTTGTTGAAGAAGCGACGGCGTTCACCTCCCGCTACGATATCGCCCGTTTCGGCGCTGAAGTGTTGCGTCCTTCACCCAGACAGGCCGATCTTTTAATCGTTTCCGGAACGGTGTTCAAAAAAATTGCTCCGGTGGTTCTGAGGCTTTACGAACAGATGGCGGAACCCAAATGGGTCATTTCCATGGGATCCTGTTCCAACACCGGCGGCATGTATGACGTCTACAGCGTGGTGCAGGGTGTCAATCAGATTTTACCGGTAGATGTTTACATTCCGGGCTGTCCGCCGCGGCCCGAAGCCGTTCTGCAAGGACTTGTTCTTTTGCAGAAGAAAATCCTTTCGGAACGGCCCGTCCGTTCTATCCTGCACCTTGGCGGCGGAACCCAGGGCTCCCGGACACCCATTCTCGTGGACGGAAAAACCAAATCCCGTGATTCGCGCGGTCCGGGAATGGAGGGCGCTGCGATTCGCGGTACGTCAGCGATACCGCCCGGATTTTTTGAGAGCCGCTCCAATCTGATGTGGTCGCCGCCGCCGGTTCAGATTGAAATCAGCGAGAAGGACAAAAGCCTGGCTGAAATTTTACAAGCGCGATTTGGGGACACCATTGGGCAACTTTCGAAAACCTCGGATATGCTGACTTTTCAGGTCAAGGAAGACGGACTAAAGAAGATACTTCGCTTTCTCAAGACCGAGGCGTCCCCCCGGTTCCGGCGTTTGGAAGATCTGACGGCCATCGACGAATCCGCGCGCAGGCCGGGTCAAAGCTATCCGGATTACTCGCTGGTTTACAGTCTCCTTTCATTTGAGCCGGCTCGCCGGATGCGCCTGAAAGTGCCCTTGTGGGGCGATGATCCAATAACCCAAAGCATTACCGATATTTGGCCCTCTGCCAATTGGTATGAACGGGAAGTTTTTGACATGTTCGGCATCCGCTTTGAAGGTCATGAAAATCTTCGCCGGATTCTCATGCCCCACGACTGGGAAGGGCACCCGCTTCGAAAAAGTCACCCCGGCAGAGCCACAGAAATGCTTCCCTTTACCCGAGATGACGCAGTAAAACACCAGCCGCTGGATGGCGGTGTTTATGTGCGGAGATCGGACAGAGAGGAAGAGCTGGTACTGAACATCGGTCCTCACCACGTGAGTACCCATGGTTTGATGCGCTTTATCGTTGCCCTTAAAGGAGAAGAGATTGCTGAAATGGACATGGATATCGGCTATCATCATCGGGGCGCCGAGAAGATCGGTGAACGACAAACCTGGCATCAATTCATCCCTTATACGGATCGTGTAGACTACCTGGCCGGCGCAGCCAACAACCTTCCATATGTCATGGCCGTGGAGACCCTGACCGGGATCAAGGTGCCGGATCGAGCCCAGTATATTCGTGTGCTGTTGAGTGAACTTTTCCGTTTGAGCAATCATCTCGTCTTTTTCGGGACCTTTGCCCACGACGTGGGGGCCATGACTCCCACCTTCTATACCTTCAGGGAACGGGAGATGATTCTCGACATCGTTGAGCGCATTACCGGAGGGCGATTGCATCCTTCCTGGTTTCGTTTGGGGGGTGTCGCCGCCGATCTTCCCGAAGGGTGGAAATCGGCCGTGGATGCATTTGTGGGCGTCTTTCCTTCCCGTCTCAAGGAGTACGAAGCGCTGATTACCAAAAATGCGATTTTCAAAGCCAGGACCCTGGGCGTCGGGCGGCTTTCCCTGGATGATGCCATGGAATGGGGTGTCAGCGGCCCCAATTTGCGAGCCTGTGGCCTGGCATGGGATCTACGAAAAGCGTTTCCCTATTCCGGATACGAGTCATTCGAGTTCGATATTCCCTTCGCTTCAGACGGCGATTGTTACGCACGCTATCTGGTTCGGGTTGAGGAAATGCGGCAGAGCCTGAAAATCATTAAACAAGCTGCAGCACAGATGCCGCCGGGACGCTATATTACCGATGATTACCGCTATGCGGTTCCCAAAAGGGAGGATATGCTCAAAGATATCGAAAGTCTGATTCATCACTTTGTCAATGTGACCCGGGGTCCTAAAATCCCAAAAGGTGAGGCCTATGCATCCTGTGAGATTCCACGGGGGGAGCAGGGATACTATGTGGTCAGCGATGGGCTGGGATATGCGTATCGCACACGGATACGGGCTCCCGGCTTTGCCAATGTGCAAGTGTTGCCCATGATGGCTCGGGGTTGGTCCATATCCGATTTGATTGCCATTATCGGTTCCGTTGATTTTATTTTACCGGATATCGATCGTTAATCCGAATTTCGTACGTGTTCACGTCGTACGTGTTTACGGGGTGTGCTTCCTCGTGTAACGATATCGGCGGAGTGGGCAGGAATGCCACCGCTGCTAAGTCATTGAAATGACCAGACACGTAGACGCCGGAGTGAAACGGGGAGTCACACCCCGTGAACACGTACGAATTTCTCATGAAAAGAAAGGGCCTGCTGAATGCTGCCCGAAGAATTAAAAGCATCACTGGAAAAGAAGATATCACTTGCCGATCACCCTCGGGAACTGGTGGTGGATGTGATGTTTACATTTCAAGATCACTACGGCTTCTTGAGTGACGAGGCCTTGGAAGAGGCGGCCGTTTTACTTGGCATGACGCCTCTTGAAATGGAAGAACTCGCCACTTTTTATACCTTTATCTTTCGTGAACCGGTGGGAAAATATGTCATTCATGTGTGCGACAGTATCATTTGCTGGATGAACGGATATGAATCCATTCGAGACTTTCTCAGTCAAAAATTAGGGATAAAAATGGGCGAAACCACGTCCGACGGGTTGTTTACCCTTCTGCCCGTATGCTGCATCGGTTATTGTGACAGGGCTCCGGCCATACTTATCAACCGCAAAGTTTATGGTCCATTGACACCCGAAAAACTCGATAAAATCTTAGAAGAGTTAAGAACAGAGGCCGGGTAAATGTATCCTCAAGTCCTTTTCCAAAATCGCAAGCCGGACCGGATTGCCTCGCTGGAAGAATACCGGGCGAGCGGAGGCTATGCAGCGCTGGCCGATGTCTTGAAGAACTTTTCTTACAAGGATGTTCGAGCCGTGGTGCTGGATGCTTTGCTCCTTGGCCGTGGCGGGGCCGCGTTTCCTGCAGGACGCAAAGTTATGACAGTGGCCGATGACGCGCCTTTCCCGAGATATATCGTGTGCAACGCCGATGAAATGGAACCCGGGACTTTCAAGGACCGCGTGTTGATCCATGCGGATCCCCACATGCTCATCGAGGGAATGATCATCGAAGGATATTCGGCACGGGCGGAAAAGGGGATTATTTTTATGCGGCCCGAGTATGAGAGTGCCGCCCGGATACTCCATCGGGAGATAGAGAAAGCCAAAGCAGCGGGCTATTTGGGCAACAACATTCTGGACAGCGGCTATGCTTTTGATATCGTGGTGCATCGAAGCGGGGGTCGCTACATCTGCGGGGAGGCGACGGCCCAGATCAATGCCCTCGAAGGCAAACGGCCAAACCCCAAACAACCCCCCCCGTATGCCACGGAGAAGGGTCTCTGGGGACAACCCACCGTTACACACAATGTTGAAACTCTGGTCTGTATTCCGCATATCATCCGCAATGGCCCCGAGTGGTTCCGCAACCTGGCACTCACCGAAACCGGTTCGGGGACCAAAATTTTCTGCGTCAGCGGCAAGGTGAATCGGCCGGGATGCTATGAACTTCCCATGGGCATCCGCTTGAGCGAAATCATAGAAACGCATGCCGGCGGCATGCGGGGAGGGGCTAAATTCAAAGCCTGCTTACCCGGTGGGGCTTCCACGGCGTTTTTGACCGCTGAATTCTATGACATTGAGATGGATTTTGAAACCATGAAAAAAGCCGGACATCGGTTGGGTACCGGTGCAATCATGGTTTTTGATCATAAGACCTGTCTGGTTGCAGCCACTTTGAATTTAACCGAGTTTTTCGCCCGGGAATCCTGCGGCTGGTGTACGCCTTGCCGGGAAGGCTTCCCATACATGCGCGATCTGCTCTGGCGTATAGAGCATGGCCAGGGTCAGGAGGAATTTGTTTCGACCCTCAAGCAAATGTGCCGGCATTTATGGAATTCTTACTGCGCTTTTGCAGCCGGTGGGGTTGCACCCATAGAGAGCCTTTTGACGCATTTTAAAGATGAAGTATACGCACACATTCGAGAAAAGAAATGTCCGTTTAAAAACGGATAACAAAGGTTTTTCATGCCGAAACTGATTATCGACGAACAGGAAATAGAAGTTCCCACGGGGACCAAGGTGATTGATGCCGCCGAAAAACTGGGCATCGTGATTCCGCGGTTTTGCTATCACCCGGCCCTGGGGTCTGTTGGGGCCTGTCGAGTATGTGCGGTAAAATTCCTGCAGGGTCCTATCAAAGGCGTGCAGATGAGCTGTATGATCGATGCCAGGGACGGCATGGTGGTATCGACCACGGATGAAGAGGTTGTCGATTTCCGTAAACATGTTATCGAATGGCTGATGCTGAACCATCCCCATGATTGTCCGGTGTGCGATGAAGGCGGCCATTGTTTGCTCCAGGATCTGACAATTGCAGGCGGCCATGGGATCAGACGTTTTCAGGGAAGAAAACGGACCCATCACGATCAGTATCTGGGGCCGTTGATCCAGCATGAAATGAACCGTTGTATCCAGTGCTACCGGTGCTCACGGTTCTATCAGGAATTTGCCGGTTATCGCGATCTGGGCGTCATGCAAATCGGCAGCCGTGTCTATTTCGGCCGATACAAAGCAGGCACGCTGGAAAGTCCGTTTGCCGGAAATCTTACCGATATCTGCCCCACCGGTGTTTATACGGACAAGCCGTCACGGTTCATTGGGCGGCGATGGGATTATGAGCGCAGCCCGTCTGTCTGCATCAACTGCTCTCTGGGGTGTCGTACCGTGGTCAGCGTGCGCTATCGTCAAATTGTGAGGCAGGAAGCGAAATTCAGCGAGGCGGTTAACGGTCATTTTATCTGCGATCGCGGCCGGTACGGTTTTTATTATGCCGGGCAGGATGAAAGACCCCGGTACCCGCGGATCCGTGGAAAAGAGGCTTCATGGGAAAATTCTCTCCAAGCGGCTTTTGATGGAATGGAACGCATCAGCCGGGAATCCGGTCCTGCTGCCGTTGCCTGTGTGGGCTCTGTGAGAAGCAGCCTGGAAACCCAGGCAGCTTTAAAGCGCCTTTGCCGAACAAAGGGCTGGCAAGGGCCCGTATACGGGATGGATCATGATATCGAAATGAAGGTCAAAACTGCCGTATTCGAACTCGATTCCGATCTGGCCGTTTCCCTTCGTGATCTGGAAAACGCCGATTATATACTGGCGGTCGGGGTAGATCCTGTCAACGAAGCCCCTATGCTGGCCATGGCCATGCGCCAGGCTCAAAGAAAAGGGGCCAAAGTTGCGCTTGTGGATCCCCGGCCCATCAGTCTGCCCTTGGATTTTTGCCACCTGCCGGTGGCCCCCGATGCCATGGGCCTTTGGCTGTCGTTTTTGCTGAAAAACATGGTTGGACCTGATACTTCCGAAGCGCCCGGACCCAAGGCCCGTAAAAATTTGGATGGAACCGTGACTGAAGATCTCACGCCCCTATGGAACCCGGATCAGATGGAAGCAGTGGAGAAAGATTTTGGTCAGAGTTTGCGACCCATGATTGTCTGCGGTACGGAAATTGTGCCGAAAACCGTCCCCGGCCTGGCCGCCGATTGTGCCCGGCACTTAAGGTCCATGAAAAAGGCGTCCGGCCTGTTTTACCTGTTCACCGGAGCCAATGCCTTTGGTGCCGCTCTACTCTCGGATATCGAGACCTCTTTTGAGAAAATCCTCATGGGAATCGAAACCAATACCGTTCGGGCCCTGGTGCTGGTGGAAAGCGATCCCTATTTTAATTTTCCGGATAGAATCAGATTAGAGCAGGCCCTTGAACGGCTCGATGTGCTCGTTGTGCTGGATTATCTGGATTCCCGGGGAGTCCGGGCCGCCGATGTTTTTTTTCCGACCATGCCCCTCTATGAAGCCGGTGGTTTCTTCATCAATCAGGAGGGAAGGGCCCGGAAAGCGCACGCTGCCTTTCGGGGCGGCCGTCCCATAGCCCAGATCAGCGGCGGGAGCCATCCGCCTCGGTCCTTCAGAGACGATATTCCCGGCCACAAAACCAAGCCTGCCTGGCTAGCGTTGACAGAACTTGCCGATGGAACGGCCGATCACCTTGAAAAAGAGATGCACAACAAATTAATGCAATGGATGGTTAAAGCTCATCCGGTGTTTTCGGATCTTTCACCCGTGGATGTGTTTCCGGAAACCGGCGTCCGGCTCAACCTTGGGCAAGGCACTGGGGCCCGTATTAAACGAGATCGGCTCGCCGTACCTCAATCGGATTTTAAACCTGACGGCGAGTTGGTGTTGATCACCGTGGACTGGACCTTTGGCACCGAAGAACTGTCCGTACGTTCTCCGTATCTCCGGCAGATGGAAAAGGACCCCTGTTTGTTTCTATCAAGGAAAGATGCGGCCCAAATGGGAATTTCCGACGGCGACAGGGTGGCCATTCGATCGGACGCGGGGACCATCCATGTTCATGCGTCTGTCGTCGAGAACATGGCTCCCGGAATTCTCGTACTGCCCCGGCATCACAGACTCGATTGGCAGCATCTGAAGGCCTTGAAGATTACGCTTAACAAAAACCAGATTCTAGGAATGAATGAGGACACGTCATGTTGAACTGGATTGCCGGATTGATTCTTCTGATGGTTAAGCTGGGGGTAGTACTGGGCGTTATGCTTTTTTTCGCCGCCTATCTGGTGTGGGCGGAACGTAAGCTCCTGGCGCGACTGCAGGTCCGTTACGGTCCCAATCGGGCCGGAAAGTTCGGACTGCTTCAGCCCATTGCCGATACCATCAAGATGATCACCAAGGAAGATATCGTTCCGGAAGCGGCTGACCGGGTCGTCTTCCTCATCGCTCCGGCAGTAGTTGCCTTTACGGCCCTTCTCATGTTTGCCGTGGTCCCCTTTGGACCCAGCATGAAGATTTGGGGCCGGGAAATACCTCTGGTGATATCGGATCTCAACGTGGGGCTCTTGTATGTTTTCGCATTATCCTCTCTGGGTGTCTATGGTGTTGCCCTGGGCGGTTGGGCTTCCAATTCAAAATTTGCCCTGTTGGGCGGAATTCGGGGTGCTGCTCAGATGATCAGTTATGAACTCTCCCTGGGTCTCTCCCTGGTTCCCATCGTCATGCTCGCTCGTTCTTTCAGCCTGGTGGACATTGTGCAAGCGCAGGCAAATTATCCCTTTATTCTTGTTCAGCCGATTTCCTTTATCATCTTTTTTATCAGTGCCATGGCGGAGAGCAAGCGGATTCCATTCGATCTTCCCGAGGCGGAAAATGAGCTGGGTGCCGGTTTTCACACGGAATACAGCGGGATGCGCTTCGGCCTTTTCTTCATTGGTGAATATGTCCATATACAGGTTTTAGGGGCACTGGTTGCGGTCTTTTTTCTGGGCGGCTGGCGCGGCCCATGGTTGCCTGCCCCGGTATGGCTGCTTTTGAAAATCATGCTGGTGGCCTTGGTCATGATCTGGATACGCGGAACCCTGCCGCGTCTGCGGTACGATCAACTGATGGCCCTGGGCTGGAAAGTACTGGTTCCTGTGGCGTTGATAAATATTTTGATTACGGGAGTATTCGTTTTGGCTTAGTCCATTTATTCTTAAATACGGTATCGTATTATAATTGAATTACTTATTATCACCGCAAAGACGCAAAGATCGCAGAGAATTTGTTTCTTTTTTGCTTTCCGCTGAGAGGGCGGAAAGCAAAAGCCTGCATTCTTGTGAGACAAAGAAATAACCGGCTGAATTTTAATATAATATTACTTTTATAAAACTTGGAGTATTTTCTTTTGCCGTCCTCTCAACGGTAAAAGAAATAATATTTAACTCTGCGGCCTTGGCGTCTCAAGCGAAGCGGGTGGTGAAACAATATAAAAAATACGTAATCGAACTTATGAATTAGAGTCCTTAGATGTAGCGGTTTGAAGGGTACAATTGTGGCAAAAAACAACGATCAGCGTGATATTGAAAAGGATTTGGGCGAAAGGATTGCGCCCATGGCAGAGGCTTTGGAGGTTTTAAAGGCGTTTGCAGACGGATTTGCCACGACCTTCAAGCACCTTTTTCGAAAGCCCATTACCGAACAATACCCGGAATACAAGCGTCCTTTACCGGAGCGGACCCGAGCCCGAATTATCTTGACACGGGACCCGGACGGCGGGGAACGGTGTGTCGCCTGTTACCTGTGCTCGGCAGTGTGTCCGGTGAGTTGCATCTCCATGCAATCGGGAGAGCGAGAGGACGGCAGACGTTACGCTGCCTGGTTTCGCATCAACTTTGGCCGATGTATTTACTGCGGTTTATGTGAAGAGGCATGTCCGACGTCGGCCATCCAATTGACGCCTGATTTTGAGATGTGCAAGCGAGAAATTTTATCGCTGGTTTACGAAAAAAAAGATCTGCTCGTGGACCACGGGGGAAAAGACAAGGAATACAATTTCTATCAATATGCAGGGGTTGTTACGGATGTGGGGGACAAGGGGGCCCATATTCAGGAAGAAAAACCGGTGAATATTAAGAGTAATCTCCCCTGATTCAAGGGTCAGGGGTCGGAAGTCAGAAGTCGGAGATCAGAAGGTGAGGGTAACCTGGCAATGGTTGCCAGTTGAGCAGGAATGATCCGAAAGGA
>CAZBOB010000033.1:0-38107 GCA_964492995.1 uncultured Desulfobacteraceae bacterium
AATGGAATGTTGGAATGCTGGAATAATGGAATAATGGGTTCTGGGATAATGCAATATTGGGTTAATGGTAAAATTTGTGTTGACGATAAAATTAAAAATGGCTAATATCCTTTTAAAAACCAACCTTCCAGTATTCCACTATTCCATTATTCCATATTCGAGGCAAGCCTTCAAGCCTCAAAAAATATCCTATATTTTCATTAAGCTGTAGAAATTCCGAAACCTTGAATTATGATAAAAAGAAACAGGAGGTGTGTCTATGCCAAGAAAGTACGATTTAGAATTCAAGTTAGAAGCGGTTCGGATGGCTTTGGTTGTCTGGTCGACAAAAAAGATGTTTGCTCTACTCTGATCCATAATAACACCCGTTTTGGGTCTTGACCCAACTCAAATTCCGCCACTGTGAATTCATTGGCCGGTTCTGTGGAAGAAGAGTCCAACCGAATGCCCAGCCGGCTCAGTTTCAGAGAAACCGTCTCCAGCCTCAAATGCTGCTCCGGGTTTAACAAGACCGCGTTCAAGTGATCAAGACGATCCTCTGGTGTGTCCAGTTCAGCTTTGATTTCTTCCAGCTTCCTCTTGATGTCGCCGAGCACTTCTAACGACTCTTGGGTCTGATTATCATCTGTTTCAGTATGGTTCAGATCCGTTTTCAGATCTGTATCTTCGGGTTGTTGAACCTTGAATGCCAGCAACTCTCGCTGTTTTTCCAGTTCTTCCTTCCATAGCTGAAGGTCGGTGATTTCTTCAAAAGCTTGGATGAAAAGACTTACCAATGCACGGTGCTGAACTTGCAGGCGGGTTTCGGCCAAATCGGCGGCCGGAGCGAACACCTTAAAATCCTCGAAAAAGACCGCTTTCTGAGGAACGTCCCTGCGGATAATTTCACCGTCTTTTTCCGTTCCGAAAAATTTTTTTTCCTTTCGTTCAGCGACGAGCATCGCAAAGGCCTGGGATGCATTCGTACGCTGGAAAAAGTTCTTGAGCGCTTTGCTGGACTGCAGTACACTGATTAGCTCTTCACGACTTATGAACATGGCTCTGAGTAGAGGGTCATCGTCCCAGTGGTCGGGATCGAAAGCCACAGGTTCCGGAGGAACTTGAGGAATGAGCCCGGAAATGTATTGCATGGCGTGCCGAACTGACGGAAGAATCTTTTTTCGGAATCTGCGAACGGGTAAAATCGTTGAATCGGTTTCCAGTACGATCCTTTCGATCTCATCCAAGACGGCGGCCTCTTTTTTATGATTCAGCGGTCGGTGGGAACTACCGTCAACCAGCCACTGATAGAATGTTGTCAATAGGCTTTTCAAACTCATGGCAATCAGGCCTCAAAAGTTATTTGTATTAACTGAAAGCAAGGCATTCGTGTACATAGGACCCGGCTTTGGTTATATCCCCTCGAAAAAGGATGCACTTGAAACCGACTCAAAAGTGGCTATAGTGATACGGAATATCTTAATTCCCGAGGAAGTATCTTCATAAACTCTCGTATATGGAGAATGCAGCGTCTATTGCTCCTTTTTTTCTATTGATTCCGCCGTGGGATCCAGTTCCTTGACAATTTTTGCAGCGTCTTCAACCTTGGCCCTCGCTTTCGCCGCTTTGCGAAAGGCTTTATCGGCTTCTTTCTCAGCATCATCCGCCGCTGTTTTCAATTTAGTCCTCAGGTCTTCGTCGGTATGCCGAGTATTGTTTTCCAATTCCAGCAGTTTTGCTCTGGCCGTTTCTGCAATCTCTCGCGTTTTGGCCGCCTCCTTTTCGGCATCAGCGGCTTTCTTTTCGGCATCCGCGAGGGCATCCATGGCTGCCGCCATTTCGCCGGCTGTCCCCTCTTCAGGTTCGGCATCCAGTGCAATGTCCTCGGCTGCCAAAACGAAGGCTGTGACCGGCAGGCAAGACAAAAGTTTTTCTATGGGCCCATCAATCGGACAGGTTATTTGATCACCCCGAAGGCGAAACGGCAAAAAGACCACAGCAGCGTCCGCTGAATATTCCGAAAGTTTATCTATATCAGCATTTGAGACAATTATCGGTTCAGCCTCGATTCTTGCTTCTTCAAGATTGTTTTTCAAATCCGTTAAATTTTCCGACGTATCCGCGTTATAACCGGCAGCCAGCACACGAATTTTGGCCGCGTCCCAGGGTTCGCTGCGGGTTATCAAATAACCGAGCAGCAGCATCAGACGACTGGTGGCATCATTTAACCACCACACATCAATCCGCCGATCCTCACCAGGAATATTCTCGAGCGTGTTCCATTTATCTTCATCGGCATCCAGAACCACAATATTTCGCCCCAGACGATACGCCGCTCTCAAATTTCGTCCAAGGTTGATTTCTCTTTGGTCGTTTGTGATTTCCGATTCAGGGTCCAGCCAGTTCAGCAGAATGGTGTTGGCTTTCAGTGGTCCGACACCGGTGGACTGGATCAGGGTATTTAAGGCAATATCGAGATCCGGAGCAAAAACCACAAGCGGAAACGCCGCAAAACCATGCGCGGCGATATCCGACCGGAGTTCCGATTCGCTTTCTCCTTGGAGTTTGAGCATCTTGACCCCATCTCCTTCTAAAATTTTGACAACGGTTGTCAGCCCGCTTCTTCCCTCGATCCATGAGGCAAAGCGCAGCAACCCGGGCCGCCGCTGAGCATCCTTGGAAAAAGCGAGGATCTGGGGGCGCCAGTCGCGATCATGTTCCGGCTCGACATACGCTTCCAAGAGATTCTCTCTGGCGCGTTGAAGGTAATAGGAACGACGGCTGTCGGCCCACCTCGCAGGGCCGCTTGTTCGTTTGAGATACTGATAGATGGCAAACAGAATGGAAATGGCAATCAGTCCGGTTTTAAAATCAATGGCCAGCATCACTAAAAGGCACGCCAGAAACCCGAGCAAACTGAGACGCAGATCAAACCACTTGAATTTCGGGCGAAAAGAAGGGCTGTTCGTCCGGGCTTCGTAAAATGTCGCGTAATTGAGCAATCCATAGGAAATGAGAAAAAACATGGAGACGACACGAGCGATGAGATTCAGTTGCCCTAAACCAATGGTTCCAAGAGCGATGGCTGCCGACAACAGCACCGCACGCCGTGGATTATCTAAAGGGCCATCCCCTTTAGCAAACGGCAGCAGAAAGGGAAATATCCGATCTTTGGCAAGAGACTGCAAGATCCTCGGTGCCCCCAATAAAGAGGCCATTGCCGAAGACAGCGTGGCGGCCACCACACCGGCATCAATGAGAACGTTGAAACGGGCCACCCGCTTCATGGATCCATAATCTTTCATCAGGATCTCATTGGAAAGGGCACCCGCAAATACAAGGGCCACACCAAAATAGACCAGTATCGATATCCCCACAGCCAGAAAAGTCCCCAGCGACAAGCTTTTACCGGGGTCCTTCAGATCTCCGGACATGCTCACGCCCTGGGTAAAACCGGTCACCGCCGGGAAAAAAATAGCAAAGAGCACCCAGAACTCGGGACCTCCGGAGGGAACCCTCCAGTTTTGAACCAGGGTTGTCATTTCCCAGCGGGCCAAACCGCCGGCGAAAAAAGATAACAGCGCGACAACCAGAAGCGCCATGACAACAAATTGAAAACGGGTCGCCCAGTCGGCGCCCAGCCAGGCAAAGATGAACAAAAAAATTACGGCAAACACTGCAATAATTCTGGGAGTGGTCAATACACTTTGCGGCAACAACACCGCAACGGCTTCACCGAACCCAATACAATAAAAGGCGATGGAAACCGACATGGCCAGAAAAAGAACCAAACCGATGGCACCGCCGAATTCCGAACCCAGGGTCCTTGAAATCAAGTAGTAAACTCCGCCACCTTTGACTTTGATATTGGTGGCGACCGCTGATAAAGATATACTGGTCAGAACCGAAATGACATTGGCGAGGGTAATAATGATCAAAGCGCGTCCCAATCCGGCGCTGCCCACCACATAGCCCAGTCGCAAAAACAGAATGATGCCCAGAATGGTCAGAATGCTCGGCGTAAAAACACCGGCAAACGTTCCCATCGTACCTGTTTTGTCGCCCGGGACATCCTTTTCGTGGCGGCTATTCATGTGTTATCCTCGCCCATAAAACTTCTGAATGATATAACTAAAATGGAATGACATTTTTGATTCAAGCGTAAAATTTTATGAATTTTCAGCCATCAGGGCTTTTAATTCTTCACCGTCAATTTTTTCTTTTTCCAGAAGTATGCGGGCCGCTTTTTCAAGAAATTGTTTCTTCCCGCGCAGGATATCCAATGCCCTGGCGTACTGGGTGTTGATGATTTCGCGAACCTCGTCATCGATCAGTTCGGCCGTGGCCTCGCTGTATTCGGCTGCACCTTGACTCATCACATCTAAAAATTGGGCGGTTTTTTTACGGGCAAAATAGACCTGCCCGACCTTGCTGCTCATACCGTATTCCTTGACCATGCTGAGCGCGATGTCGGTGGCCCTGGATAAATCATTGTGCGCCCCGGTGGAGATATCATTGATAATAAGTTCTTCGGCTGCCCGCCCCCCCAGTAACGTGGCAATACGGGTGAGCAATTCGTTTTTCTTCATCAAAAACCGATCTTCCGTCGGAAGCTGAAGCGTATAGCCCAGAGCAGCAATTCCGCGCGGAATAATAGATATTTTCTGCACCGGATCTGCATCCGGCAAGGACAACGCAATCACTGCATGGCCCAACTCGTGGTAAGCGACGATCTCTCTTTCCTTGGGGTTGATCAGCCGATTTTTCTTTTCCAGACCCGCTATTACTCTTTCAATCGCCTCTTCAAATTCGGCCATGCTCACTTTTTTCTTGTTTTTACGAACCGCCAAGAGGGCGGCCTCGTTCACCAGGTTGGCCAGGTCTGCGCCGACCATTCCCGGCGTCATGGCGGCTACTTTTTCGATCTCCAGACCTTTTACAACTTTGATGTTCTTCAAATGAACCCTCAGGATTTGCTCCCGCCCAATCTTGTCTGGACGATCTACCAGGATCTGGCGATCGAATCGGCCGGGTCTGAGAAGGGCCGGATCCAGTATTTCGGGACGGTTGGTGGCCGCCAGTAAAATGACCCCGGCCGTTGAATCGAAACCATCCATCTCCACCAGAAGCTGGTTCAGGGTCTGTTCCCGTTCATCATGCCCGCCAACGGCAACAATCCCCCTGGCCTTGCCTAAAGCATCCAGTTCATCGATAAAAATAATACAGGGCGCCTTTTGCTTGGCCTGAACAAAAAGATCCCGTACCCGGGCGGCACCCAGTCCGACAAACATTTCAACGAATTCTGCACCGCTGAGGCTGAAAAAAGGCACTCCGCTCTCTCCGGCTACGGCTTTGGCCAGCAGTGTTTTGCCTGTTCCCGGAGGACCGACCAGCAGTACACCTTTGGGTAACTTGCCGCCCAGTTCGGTAAATTTTTCCGGTCCTTTGAGAAATTCCACCACCTCTGCCAGCTCCTGTTTGGCCTCATCCACACCGGCAACATCTTCAAAAGAGACATTGAGTTCGTCTTCCATATAAATTTTGGCTTTATTCTTACCAAGAGTCATAAACCCCTGTTGCTGACCCATCATTCGCCGCATGAAAAAGAACCAGACACCGAAAAAGATTGCCGTCGGCACAATCCAGGAAAACAGTCGCGGCAGAAAATCGGATTCAATCTCCCCTTTGAAGTTTACATTGTACTGCTCAAGAAGTTTGGACGTTTCCGGATCCACCCGGATCGAACGAAATATTTTTTCCTTGCCTACCCCTTCGCCCTCTACTTTCATCTTTCCCTGGATTTGGTTGGTACTGATTGCTACTTCGATGATTTTGCTTTCCTTCAACAACTTTAAAAACTGGCTATATGGGATAACTTCAATGGAAAAAAAAGAACCAAGGTATTGCTGGGCAATCAACACAAGCCATATGCCCAGCAAAACATACCAGATGGAAAATTTTTGATGTTTTTCCATAACTCCTCCTTAAAAAAACTTTGATGATTATCTCAATCGAATAAAAATTAAAGAATATCATTTATTTTTTAGCATATAGGCCTTTGTGTGTCAAAACTTCTGAAGTGAAACGCTCTGTCTATTAATACTTGACAAAAGGGTTAATTTTTATTGTATTGAAAGTGTGTCCTTGTTTCAATTTATTAATTTTAATAAACGGGGTTAACATCACTATTTTGCTAATTTTTTAATTGAGCCCTTACCTTCGCAAACTTTTTATATATAATTTATTCAGCAGGTTAGAAACAATTCTCTTCCCTTTACATTAAATATAAACAATTGTCTTAAAACGCTTTTTTTCAGACTTCGCTTGGAAGAAAACATGAAATATAAAACAATTTCGGGCGCTTTTCTTTTTTTTAGCATCATTCTTTGGACTATCGCACCGAGTCACGCTACAGCACAGACGGCTTCAAAGGGCGAAGTGCCCCAAAAAACCATTGACTACCAAACCAATAATACCCAAGTCCATGCCACAAAAATCAAGGCAGTGGATAAAGCCGGAGAGAGCATTGGAAAGGGTATCGACAAATTTAGTCGCTCGGCTTCTTTAAAAATCGGCAAGTGGATCGAAGTTGATATTTTTGCCGGAATCACCTGGCTCAAACTGCTCTTTTGTCTATTTTTGATCTTTCTGGTGGTCATGGTGGAACGGCTGATTCGATGGCTGATCAATTCGGCAATTCGAAAAATGCCGGCCGAAGAAGAGGCCGTTTCATGGCGGCAGCATTTTCTTCAGGCGCTCATCCGTCCGCTTTCTCTTTTTATTTGGTCTTACGGTATCTATGGCGCCCTTTCGCCGCTATACATTCATTTTGTGGCGCCTGATGGAAGCAATCTGGTGCACACCGTTGCGCAAAAGGCGGCTGATATCGGCGGAACCATCGCCCTTTTCTGGCTTATCATCCTTTTAATCGGAATTTTGGACGTGTACCTGAAAAAATGGGCGGCCGGCACCGAAAGCACCATCGACGACATGCTGGTTCCCATTGTCGGCAAAACACTTCGGCTGTTCGTTATTGTTATCGGCGGTATAATTATTGTCCAAAATCTCACCGGACTGGAAATCGGTCCCCTGCTTGCCTCGCTGGGGATCGGCGGTTTGGCCGTAGCCCTGGCCGCCAAGGATTCCATCGCCAATTTTTTCGGAACGCTGACCATCCTTTTCGACAAGCCGTTTCAGGTGGGACAAAGGATTACCATCGATAAATACGACGGGATCGTTGAAAATGTCGGCTTCAGGAGTACCCGAATACGAACACTCACCGGTCACCTGGTGACCATTCCCAATGAAAAGCTGGTTAGCTCTTTCGTGGAAAACATCGGTGAACGGCCCTATATCCGGTGGTTAACCAATATCGGGATCACCTATGATACTCCTCCTGATAAGGTGGAAAAAGCCGTGCAAATCATCCGGGAAATTCTGGAAAATCACGAAGGGATGAAGGAAGATTTTCCACCCCGGGTCTTTTTTAACGGCTTCAACGACTGGAGTCTGAACATTATGGTGATTGTGTGGTATCATCCCCCCAATTACTGGGACTTTCAGGCCTGGCTTCAAAAAACCTGCCTTGAGATCATGCGCCGGTTTGAAGCCGAGGATATCGATTTTGCCTTTCCATCCCGAACTATTTATATGGCCAACGACGACAAACGCCAGCTTAAATTAAAAATGCTCAAAGGACAAGAATTTTGATCTTTCTCTAATGGAAGGGATACTACGTTATGCCGAGATTCATCAAACGACATTCCAAGAAGGCAGGGACATCCCCGGGCACGCTGATCCATATCGGGGAAAAGAAAACCGAGGAAACCAGAATTACCCTCATCGACTTTGATGAAGCAAATTTGCAGGAACGGGTGCTTGAGACCATTGAAGAGGCGTTTCCACTCAAAGACCTGCCAACGGTGACCTGGATCAATATCGACGGTCTGCATGATGTCGAAATTATCGAAAAAATCGGAGCCCATTTCAACATTCACCCACTGGTTCTGGAGGATATTTTAAATACCGGACAGCGCCCAAAGGCCGAGGAATTCGAGGACGTCATTTTTGTCGTCTTGAAAATGCTCGATTATGACAAAACGGCTGAACAAATTCTATCGGAACAGTTCAGCTTGGTTCTGGGACCCAATTTTCTGATTTCTTTCCAGGAAATCCAGGGCGATGTTTTCAAGACCGTCAGAGAAAGAATCCGCAAGCCCAAAACCCGAATTCGCAAAGCAGGATGCGATTACCTGGCCTATGCCCTGATCGATGCCATCGTGGACCATTACTTTTTTATTTTGGAATCTCTGGGTAATAAAGTTGAAGATCTTGAAGCGGAACTCCTTGATGATCCCGTTCGTGACACCCTGGAAACCATCCACAGCCTGAAACAGGAAATGATCTATATGCGAAAACACATCTGGCCGATTCGGGAAATCATTAACGGCCTGGTTAAAACCGAATCTTCTCTCATCCAGCAACAGACGCATGTATATTTGAGAGACGTTTATGATCATACGATCCAGGTGATCGATACCATCGAGTCGTACCGGGACATTATGGCCGGCATGCTGGATATTTATCTTTCCACTTTGAGCAATAAAATGAACGAGGTCATGAAGGTATTGACGATTATCGCGACCATTTTCATTCCCATTACATTTGTCGCCGGAATTTACGGCATGAACTTTAAGTTTATGCCGGAACTCGAATGGCGCTGGGGATATGTCATGGTCTGGGCTATTATTGTCGTTGTTGGAGGTATTATGATCGGGTTCTTCAAAAAAAAGCAATGGCTGTGAGCCACTACATGACTCTGCATATCAGTGCTCGATGAACCTTTTTTAATAAAAGGAGGTAATCCATGTCCATAATAAAATCAGAATCCAAGCTCAAAAGGAGCAAGGTAATCTTCTCACTGGAATCTCCCGATGCCAGTGAGGTCATCTTGATGGGAGATTTCAACCAGTGGAATCCCAAAAAGCATTCCATGAAAAAAAACAAAGACGGGGTGTGGAAAAAAACGACCATGCTTTTCCCTGGAAGATACGAATACCGGTTTTTGGTGGACAATCGATGGGAAAATGATCCGGAAAACAATCAGACGTGCCTCAACCGCTTCGGCAGTAAAAATAATTTCATCGTCGTGCCGTCATCGTAAGCAATTTGCCTTGGATAATTCAGCGTTTAAAACGGCGATTCTGATGGCTCCTCGGGTGGATGCTCAATAACCCCTGAAGGCCGCGCAAATCAAGCGGCACTTTAACTTTCAGACCGTTCAAACACTTAACCCACGAGCTATCAACCGAAAACATCATTACTTCACCTGTTTGGGAAAGGAATTGAACCAATGAACCCTGAAACAGTTGAGTTTCCAAATCTCCCTGAACGCTTGAGCGGACTTGGGGAACTGGCGGAAAATCTCTGGTGGAGCTGGCATCCCGCAGCAAGAATGCTGTTTAAAATGCTTGACCGTCAGGCATGGAAGGAGAGCGGACACAACCCCGACAAAATGCTAAGAGAAATGCCGGCTGAAATTTTGGAGGCAGCCGCTTCCAACGACGATTATTTGCGAAATTATGATGTGGTACTTTCCCAGTTTCACCGGTATATATCGGACAAATCGTGCCGGTTTTTGAATCATTTTCCTTGTGATCCGAAAACCTTTGCCGTCGCTTATTTTAGCGCTGAATACGGGCTTCATCGTTCTTTGCCGTTTTACGCCGGCGGTCTGGGATTTCTGGCCGGAGATCACATCAAGGAATGCAGCGACCTGGGTGTCCCCCTGGTGGCCGTGGGTTTCATGTATCCCCAAGGGTATCTTCATCAACAAATTCGCGAAGACGGCTGGCAGGAAAATATTCATGAAACCATCGACAGAGAAGCCGCACCGATTTCCAGGGTACTTGATAATGAGGGTCGGCAGCTTGTGGTTCGGGTTCCCTTCATCGATCCGGCAATCCACGTGGGCGTTTGGAAAGTAAACGTCGGACGAATATCCCTGTATCTGCTGGATACGGATATCGAGAACAACGATCCCTGGAACCGCGGCATATCCGCCCGTCTTTACATCGGGGACATGGAGCAGCGACTGCGCCAGGAAATCGTTCTCGGAATCGGTGGTGCCGAAGTTTTGGAAACTTTGGGAATCAAACATTACTTGATGCATCTTAACGAAGGGCATGCCGCCCTTGCGATTTTGGAACGCATCCGTGACCGTATAATCGGAGGTATGCCTTATCCCCAGGCCATGGAACAGGTGAGAAACACCACCGTTTTCACCACGCATACGCCGGTTCCGGCCGGTAATGATGTCATCCCGTTTCACTTGATGGAAAAGTACTTTCATGCTTACTGGCCGGGCCTGGGCTTAGATCGTGATGCATTTCTTCAGCTTGGGATCCACCCTGAGCAACCCCATGCAGGCTTTAACCTGACAGCCTTTGCCCTCAGAATGTCGGCGCATCGCAACGGCGTCAGCAAACGGCATGGAGAAGTGTCCAGGCAGATGTGGCAAAGTCTCTGGCCGGGCGCATCCGAGTCAGAGGTTTTTGTGGATCATGTCACCAACGGAGTCCATGTCCCCACCTGGATTGAACCTCGAATGAAACGCCTTTTCGATACCCATTTGAGCCCTGAATGGCTGGCCGATCATGACAACCCTCTTGTCTGGGAACTGATCGACAAAATCCCGGATGAAGCGTTGTGGAGAACCCATTACTGGTTAAAAATCAAACTCATCGATGCCGTCCGGGAGCGATCACGCTGCCGCTGGGCCGGAGATCGCGTCAGCCCGTCCATTGTGATTACCGGTGGAACATTGCTCGATCCGTCGGTGTTAACCCTGGGTTTTGCGCGGCGTTTCGCTACTTACAAGCGGGCCGACCTGATTTTTTATGATATGGAACGCCTGAAAAAACTTCTCAACGACCGCTGGCGGCCTATTCAGATTATCTTTGCCGGCAAAGCACATCCCGCCGACGATCCCGGCAAGCAGATCATTCAAAGGGTGTTTAATGCCGCACGTGATCCGGAAACCGGAGGGCGCATCGCCTTTGTGGAAGATTACGGTGAACAACTGGCGCAATACATGGTTCACGGCGTGGATGTGTGGCTGAACAATCCGTTGCCTCCCATGGAAGCCAGCGGAACCAGCGGCATGAAAGCGGCTTTGAACGGAGTGCCCCAGCTAAGTATAATGGACGGCTGGTGGATAGAGGGCTTTAACGGTAAAAACGGCTGGGCATTCAGTCACAAAGAAGTCGATGGTAACCGGGATGCTGCGGATGCCGCCGAACTCTACCGCATCCTTGAAGAAGAAGTTGTTCCAATATATTATAACGTATCGGATGAGGGAGTTCCTCTACACTGGGTAAACGTTATGAAAAATACCATTAAGAGTAATTCAGCAAAATTTTCGGCCCGACGAATGGTCAAGGAATACATTGAAAAATTTTATACCAAAGGCCTTAAAAACTTCCTGTCGTATCAGAATGAAGGCTAACTACGGGTTAGTCCATGAGCTTGAAAACGAAAAAAGACAAGAAATTAAGGCGTTGATTTAAGGCTAACCTGGATTGTTCATTAAACATTAGACTAAGTGCTCTAATTCATGAATTCGAGGACGCATTTTTAATTTTTTTTTCACTGTCTGCTTGCCCCGCCCTGCGGGGCTTCGCTTGAGACGTAAAGACCGCAGAGTAAAATATTATTTCTTTTGCCATTGAAAAAAAACAAAAAAAATTAAGCTCAAGTTCTCGGCGTTGTCAGCGCATCGGCGACGAGTAGAAATTATCCAAATTATAATACGGCATCATAATTAAGAATATGTATATTAAACAGGGAGACACAATTAAATGAGAAAGAATATCGGTTTTATTTCCACGCGATTTGCCGGAACCGATGGCGTTACCCTGGAGTCCAGCAAGTGGGCTCAGGTGTTTCGGCAAATGGGACACCAATGCTTCTGGTTTGCCGGTGAGCTGGACAAAAGCCCGGAACGGAGCATGCTAGTGCCCGAGGCCTTCTTTCATCACGAAAAAAATCAGTGGATTAACGAACGTATTCTGGGGAAAAAAGCACGTTCATCCGAGGTCACCGATACGATTCAAAACCAGAAAACGTTTCTTAAGCTTCGGATAAAAGAATTCATCCAAAAATTCTCTATTGATCTGCTGCTACCCCAGAATGCGTTGACCATTCCGATGCATGTTCCCCTGGGCATGGCCATCACCGAAATCATTGCCGAAACCCAGATTCCCACCATCGCCCACCACCACGATTTCTATTGGGAGCGGACGAGATTTTTCGTCAACGCCGTGGGAGATTACATTCGCATGGCATTTCCGCCGAATCTGCCCAACATGGAACATGTGGTCATCAATTCCGCGGCCCAGGAAGAGCTTGCCCTTCGCACGGGAATTGCATCGATCATCATTCCCAATATTCTGGATTTCGACAACCCGCCCATCGTGGACAATGAACGGACTTTAAAGCTCCGGCAGGACATTGGCCTGGCACCGGATGATATTGTGATCTTGCAACCCACCCGGATCGTCCAGCGCAAAGGAATCGAGCATGCCATTGACCTGGTCAAAGATCTTAACGACCCGCGCTGCAAGCTGGTTATCTCACATGAAGCGGGTGACGAGGGGTTTGAATATGCCGATTGGCTCAGGGAGGAGGCCAGGGAGCATGGTGTAGATCTTCGTCTATTTAGTATTTTTATGCGGGACCCATGGAATGACAATCAAAAAATAAAATCCGAATATACGCTGCTTGATGTGTACCCCTGCGCGGACTTCATTACTTATCCCAGTCTGTATGAAGGGTTCGGCAATGCCTTTCTGGAGGCTGTCTACTTCAAAAAGCCGATGCTTATTAATCGGTATGCTATTTTTGTGCGTGACATCGAACCCAAAGGATTTGACCTGGTCGGCATGGATGGTTTTTTGACCAAAAAAAACGTCGAGAAAGTAAGAGAGATTCTCACTTCGAATCAGCGAAGGGAACAGATGATCGACCACAACTACCAGGTGGCCCGACGATATTATTCCTATTCGGTACTTCGAAGATGGCTAGATACTTTGATGACCAATTTCTTCGGTATGAAAATTTAATCCCTCTGGAAGTCGGGACCGAGCATATTTCAATGGAAACCAATTCGAATCTATAACCCAAGTTAGGGGCTTCGCCCCAAAAATTTCGGGTAAAATGGAGAGTTGTGGCAATGGGTCAGCGGCAAAAAATTAAATACAAAGTTTTTTGGGCGTATCTTTTGTTTTTCTTATTGTTTGTCCAAGCTGTTGCGGAAGGAACAGAGGCAGACAAAAAGAAGTTGGAGAAAGGCCCGGAGTACAACAGTACCGAGTTGTTGCGGGCAATTAAAAACGCCGTTCTAGTAGAAACCACCAGCCTTGAGGAATTAAAAAATCGGATCGGTCGTCTCGACATCATACAGAAAGCCGTTTTTATAGAAATCAATGCTTACAACATTCAAAATTCGGCCCAAAGTAATCTTCTGCTCCAGCCGGCAACGCCCGTCACTGACCTGGAAAAAGCTTTGGATCAGAACCGGCTGGCGCTGGATACCATTGACGATAAAATCAAAGATTTCACTAAAAGACGGGACTCTGTGAATGAACTCCGCCAGCAGACACAGGATCAGATCAATTTAAGTGCCGAACAAGGGGCTGAAATCAAAAGCAGCGGTTGGCCAAAATCAGAAAAAGCTTCTCTTTTGGATGCCCTTGTTCAACTGGATCGTATTCTGTCCGAAAAACACATCGCTCTTCAGAATCTGCATGAACGTTTAGATCCTGTTATGAAACAACTTGAAACGGTCAGGGAATCCGCATCTCAACTCAATGGAAAACTCGAACAGCAGATAAAAAGCCGTAACGCTCGGGAATTATTCAGCAGGAAGTACATGCTGCTAAAAGTCTTTAAAAAAGATGCCGTTGTCAAAGAGGTTGTGGTATTGGCGGCAAACCTTGTCAAACCTTTCCAAAAAGACTTTTGGCAGGGTGAAGGCCGGCGCATCCGAGAAACCACCGCCATGTCCCTTTTGATCCTGACATTTTTAACAGCAGTCGCCGCATCGCTGGTCGTCCGCCTACGTAGATACTGCTACAACTACGAAAAACATCCCTTTGTTCCGACGCACCGCTGGCGATTTCTTTGTGTAAGATTGATCCGGCGCTCCCTTATTCTTCTTGGAATTCTTTTAGTCCTGTATAGCTATAAAATTATTCAATTTTCTCATTATCGCTTCCCGTTTCACCAACCTGTATTTAACATTCTGCTGATAGTCTTGTTTTCCCGCTGGCTGCTCGACTTTTTAAAATTCCGGCAACATAACGAAAACCTTTTCATTTCTCAAGAACTGGAGCCTAAAATTCACCGGATGACGATATGGGTACGTTATTTTGCCGTTGCTTACGTTGTCATACACTGGGCCGTCGGCGAAGACAGTTTCATTCTTTTCGCGGGAAGGCTCTTTATCGAAATTTATCTGATGGCCTGTTGCGTTACTTTCTGGCGAGCGATTCGAAATGCAAATCGGCCGTTTGTTCAGGACCAGACAACGCCCAAGATATTTTCTTACACTCCTCTGATGATGCTCACCTATCTCATTACCTTGGGCGCACTGATCATCGAGCTTTCCGGTTACCCGGCCATGGCACTTTACTGGCTGGTATCTTGGGGCAGAAGCCTGGCGGTCCTGTTCTGGGCGGTCATTCTTTTTAATGTTATCATCGAGCGGCGCAGCGACTATCAGCCGTCAGAGGTCATCAGCGATGCCGAGCCGCCGCCGCCCGTTTATTCAATCCAGCGACTGTTCGTCTCTATAGGCTGGTTATTGTGGTTTTGCGGTTTCATCGTGGCACTGATCCTGGCCTGGAGCACCAAGCAAAATGTTTTTGCCTTCATCTTCGCGATACTTAATAAATCTTTCTCCATCGGCAAAATCAGTTTGAGTCCAATGGGTCTGCTTTTCTTCGTTTTGATCCTTTTTTTGACCCTTATTTTTACGCGACTTGGAAGATACATCATAGCGGAAAAAATATTTGTCAAAAGTGATATAGAACCCGGACTTCAAGATTCCATTACGACGATTTCAATTTACGTAATGTGGGGCCTGGGGGTGGTTATGGCGTTAAGTGTTTTGGGTGTCAGTACGACTTCACTGGCAGTGGTGTTTGGTGCTATGAGTATCGGCATCGGATTTGGTCTTCAGGCCATCTTTAATAATTTCGTCAGCGGTATCATTTTGCTTTTTGAACGGCCCATTCAGGTGGGAGACGCCGTGGAAGTCCAGGGTACCTTCGGAACAGTCAAAAAGATAAACGTTCGCGCTACGGTGGTCCAGACCTTTGACAACGCTTCACTCATCATTCCCAATTCGGAGTTTATCAGCAGCCAGGTTACCAACTGGAGTTTCAAGGAGCCCAGCCTGCGCCGTAAGGTCAGCGTGGGGGTGGCTTACGGCTCGGATATCGAACTGGTACGCCAGACGCTGCTGGAAATCCCGAATAAAACCAAGAATGTGCTGAAAAAACCCAAACCCGATGTGCTCTTCAATGACCACGGAGACAGTGCGCTGATATTTACATTGCGCTACTGGACCACCATCGATTATTACTACACCACCTCCACCGACATTCGTTTTGCCATCGATAGGTTATTCAGGGAACGAAATATTGAGATCGCATTTCCACAGAGGGATGTCCATATTCGTTCCACGCCCAAAGATAAAAAAGGTATCGAAAATGTTGAAAAGGAGATCACTGCTTGATTTTTGGTTGATGCTTTTTACCCGAAACACACCAAACATCTGAAACATTTTTAAGGAGGCAAATGAAAAAAGAAAAATTTTGTTTTCCGGCTGTCTTGGTAATTGTTTTCTGCTTGCTTTTAATTCTGTTTCTGGATAGATCCGGCTTTTCGTCTTCTGAACGAATAATACAAAACACCATCGGCATGGAGTTTGTATTGATCCCTGCCGGACGGTTTATGATGGGCAGCCCGCTGGATGAGCCCGGACGCGACCTGGATGAAAGACTTCACCGGGTAACCCTTACCCGACCGTTTTACCTCCAGACCACCGAGGTTACCCAGGAACAGTGGCAAAAAGTGATGAGATATAACCCGTCTCGATTCAAAAACTGCGGAAACGGTTGCCCGGTAGAGATGGTCTCGTGGAATGAGGTCCAGGATTTCATCAGCAGGCTGAACCAACTGGAAGGGACTCACGCCTACCGACTTCCTACTGAAGCCGAGTGGGAGTATGCCTGCCGGGCCGGAACTGAAACGCCGTTTTATACCGGAACATGTATTTCAACGGACCAGGCCAACTATAACGGCAAACGCGCCATGCCGGGATGCCCCGCAGGTGAGAACCGCGATAAAACCGTTCCGGTTCGAAGTTTTGCCCCCAATCCCTGGGGATTGTACGAAATGCACGGCAATGTCTGGGAGTGGTGCCAGGACCAGTACCAGAAAAAATATCCAAAGGAGGATGTCACCGATCCTATGGGGCCGTCTTCGGGGGTGATTAAAGTATTGCGAGGCGGTTCGTGGTACAGCAGACAACATCTTATCCGCTCGGCCCATCGTCGCCAAGATATGCCGGACTATCGCAGTCACACGATCGGTTTTCGATTGGTTAGAAATCCCTGAGTATAACTCCGGCGGGTGTTGCTGTTTGAAAGGCCTGAAACGACAATAAAAGTTATGACGAGCATAAAAACATCTGGCTGTCCACAATATTGGCCATACAGGCAATATTGTCCATATGAAGCCATTCAAACCAGCTGTATTTGTATATTGAGCAACCTATCAAAAACGAGGTGTTCATTGAAAAAGTCGTCATCAAGAACCATATTTTTAATTCCGCTCATTTTAAGCTGCATTCTGATCCTGCCTGCCGGCGCCTTGCCCGCCGAAAAACAGGTGGTCGGCTGAATCGAAAATGTATTTGTTTTTCCGGGAAATCTCAAAATAAAGGCCAAGCTGGACACCGGGGTTAAAAATTCTTCCATACATGCCGACCAAATTTATGAGTTTAAGCGCGACGGACAAAATTGGGTTCGATTTGAACTGACAAACTGGAAAGCACAAACTAAAACCTTTGAAGCCGTGATAATTCGAACGTCTAAAATTAAACAACACCACTCAGAGTCAGAAAAACGGCGAGTTGTTCGTCTTGGAGTTTGCCTGGGAACAGTCTATAAAGAAGTGGAAGTCAATTTGGTGGACCGCAGTAACTTTAATTATAAAATATATCGAGTATCTGATGTTTGTGTTTCCTGAATTGCTGCTGGTGATACTTTCAATAACCTTGCTGGTAGGCCGCTATACCGGGTACCGCCTGCTGGAACCGGAGGCCAGTGCAAGGGCAATTTCCCCCAATCCGACGTTTGTTCTACTGACTATTTCGGATACCTGCGGATCGAAGGTTAAAAAAAATCCTAAGAAAAAGGAAATTGCCAATGCAAGCAACATACCGAAAACGTTTGCTTTTATGGCTTTATACCCCAACGTCTCCAAAAAGCATCTTTATCGCTCTCCACCATGTGAAAAATTGTGCTATAGAGGAAACACATTTATCAACCAATAAAAATTTTATTTTCAATTTTTGACCATTAGGCTATAAAATGTAATGTCTAGAAACATTACGGTTGGATTTTTCGATTTTTTATGAGATTATGATTTTTGTATAAAATGGAATAATACTACCGGACCCGATAAATATTTTAATTCTTTACCGGGCGTTTTGCAAAGGTCTCTTATAGTAGAGATTAAAGGAGGAAAGGAAAATGAAACCAGCAGGACTTAGAAGAAAACTTTTTTTCCGGATCTTCGCTTTATCCGTTGTCATGACCATTGCATTCTTTCTTTTTTCATGTGCAGAAGTCCCCGTAACTCAACGAAAAGGGCTGCACCTGGTACCCAAATCCGAGCTGATTTCCCTCAGTTTTCAACAGTATGAAGAGGTGCTAAAAAAATCCAAGCTTTCTACGGACCAGAAAAAGGTGCAGATGGTTCGAAGCGTGGGGGAAAGGATCGCAAAAGCCTCGGAAGCATTTCTCCAAGATGCGGGCAGGGATCAGCAGGTTAAGGAATACAAGTGGGAGTTTAACCTGATTGAAGATGATAAGACCATAAATGCTTGGGCCATGCCGGGTGGAAAGGTCGCTGTTTACACTGGAATTCTACCGATTACTCAGGATGAAACCGGTTTGGCCGTTGTATTGGGACACGAGGTAGCCCATGCAATCGCTGATCATGGAAATGAGAGGATGAGTCATGCCCTCCTTGCAAATATGGGGGGTATGGCACTGTCGGTTGCCTTGTCGCAGAAGCCTCAAAAGACCCGTGAACTCTTCATGACCATATTTGGTGTGGGGGCCAATGTGGGATTATTGCTTCCCTATAGCCGGCTTCATGAAAACGAGGCGGATCAAATCGGTCTTATGCTTATGGCTCGGAGCGGGTATGACCCAAGACAGGCCGTTCCGTTCTGGGAAAGAATGAACCAAACGGAAGAAAAAAGACCTCCGGAGTTTTTATCGACACACCCTGCTCCTGCTTCACGGATTGCCAGTATCAAGGCCTATATTCCTGAAGCGATGTCCTATTACCAGAGATCGCTAAAGTGAAAAATCCGGATTTTAGCGCCAAATCCCATCTCATCCGCAGACCGATATTTGGGTATAGCCTCTTTGAATAGCAGACAATACGATTGCTCGAATGACCGCATTCAAACCCGGTGTATTGTCTGCTCTTCACGTATTGATGACGATTTTTTCATAATTATTTGAATTTCCGGTTATGAGGTTTTAGAAGAATCATTTGATTGGGTGTTATTCTTATCGAGATTGCTGATTTTTACTCTTTAACTGATCGGCGACAGCCTGTGTTGCTTTTGCAACGGCTTTGGGATCGCCCAGATAGAAACGACGGATAGGGTTCTAAAAAAAAATAAAGAAAGTAGGGAAGTCCATGGAATATGATACGGCATTGCGAGGCGATACGGCAAAGCGGATTGAGGAAATCGAGTCCGCAGATATTTTAGTCGGCATCCCTTGCTACAACAACGAAAAGACCATTGTCCACGTAATCAAAATGCTCAGCAACGGACTGAACAATCATTACAAACAGGAACGGAGCGTAATCTTCATTGCTGACGGAGGCTCCACCGACGACACCCGTGAGGCGGCCAGGGAGGTTGAGCTCAAACCTTGGCAAGAAAAGATTGTCTCAATTTACCGGGGACCTGCGGGCAAAGGAACGGCCTTGAGGTCTGTATTTGAGGCTGCAAACCGGCTCAAGGTGCAAGTGTGCGGGATGGTGGACTCCGATCTGCGGAGCATCACCGCAGACTGGGTAAATTACTTGCTGGAGCCGGTTTTAGAAAAAGGATACCAATTTGTTGCTCCTGTATATGTCAGACATAAATACGATGGAACCATTACCAACAATATCGTTTATAATCTCACGCGCGCCCTGTATGGAAAACGTATCCGCCAACCCATCGGCGGGGATTTCGCCATCTCCAGAGATGTGGCCAAATTTTACACGGAGCAGGATGTATGGTTAACCGATGTTTCGCGTTTTGGAATTGACATTTGGATGACCACCAGTGCCATCGCCCAGGGCTTCCGAATCTGCCAGTCCAATCTTGGAGCCAAGATCCACGATGTCAAAGATCCCGGACAGCATCTGGGCCCCATGTTCCGACAGGTCCTTTCGGCACTCTTTTACCTTATGGAACGACATGTTGGTTTCTGGAAAGAGGTAAAGGGGAGCGAACCTGTGGAGACTTTCGGATTCGAAGGATACTTGGAACCCGAACCTGTAACTGTGAATTTGGAATTGATGATTGAGCTCTTCAAAACAGGGTATCAGCAATTTTCCCCTCTTTGGAAAGAGATCCTTAGCGAATCGAGTTTTGATCAAATCCGTGAGACCACCAAGATGGACTCGACCGAATTTCATTTACCTACGGATTCCTGGGTCAAGATCCTTTATGAGCTGGCGGCCACCTATTACCTCTGGAGTATCAACCGAAATAAGCTGCTCGATATGATGACTCCTCTGTATTTTGGCCGGGTAGCATCGTTTGTCCGACAGAGCTGGGATATGTCCTCCTTGGAGGCTGAGGCCCTGGTTGAGGAACAGGCGGTCAAGTTTGAGGACCAGAAGGATTATCTTATAACGGTATGGGATGAAAAATCGGATGAAAAGGCAACCCTCCAGGCTTAAATCGAATTCTGAATTTTGACGACTTAAAAAGATTGTTTTTGGCATCGGCAACTCTTTATCTGACATAGACCTGGGATAATTATGATGGAGAAACAATTAACGGTTTTATTTCTCTCTCCCGAAGCGATTCCATTCGCCAAAACGGGAGGTCTGGCCGATGTGGCCGGATCTTTGCCGGATGCTTTGAGACGGTTGGGAGCAGACGTGCGGTTGGCGCTTCCTTTTTACCGTATGATTAGAGGGGGTAATTTCGACGTACGGCCGTTGCTTAACGACCTAACTGTTCGGGTGGGCAATGAAAAACTGACGGCAAATGTGTTCGAGTCCAAAACCAAGGTCGGGGTTCCGGTCTATTTGATCGAATGCGATGACCTGTACGATCGGCCGAATCTTTACGGCAATTCCACCGGGGACTATTACGATAATCTGGAACGCTTCACCTTTTTCTCCCATGCCGCCTTAATATTAACGGAACTTTTGAATTGCAGGTTTGATGTGATTCATTGTCACGACTGGCAGACAGGACTGGTTCCGGCGCTTCTTAAAGGGGCTTATAAGGATCAGGCGAACCTTTCAGGAACCGCTTCGGTGTTTACCATCCACAATATAGGGTATCAAGGGATTTTTTCTGAAGACAGGTTTTGGATAACGGGACTTCCCCGATCGGAATTCTTTCACTCTGAAGGATTGGAATACTGGGGAAAAATTTGTCTGCTCAAGTCGGGCATCGTTTACTCCGATGCGATTACCACGGTGAGTCCCAACTATGCCCGTGAGCTCCAGACTTCCGAATACGGTAGAGGCATGGAGGGAATACTTCAAAAACGGCGGGGTTTGCTCCATGGAATTCTGAACGGAGTTAATTACAGCCTTTGGAATCCGGCCCATGACACCTGCATTGCGTCCAATTATTCGCCTGAAAATATGGGGGGCAAAAGCCGTTGCAAGAAAGCACTGATCAGAGAGATGAACCTTGATATCACCCTTGAATCCCGGCCGCTGCTGGGAATAATTTCCCGCTTAGAGGCTCAGAAGGGCCTTGATCTCTTGGTAGAGATCTTGGACGATATATTGTCATTGGATGTGGGTTTGGTGGTTCTGGGTTCCGGGAACGGCCCCATTCAAACGGCCATTAAAGAGGCTTACGGGCGCCATCCCGGACGTGTAGGGATTTACATCGGCTTTAATGAATCCCTTGCCCATCGCATTTTGGCCGGTGCGGACATGTTTTTGGTCCCATCCCGCTATGAGCCCTGTGGTCTCACGCAGATGTATGCGTTGAAGTATGGAATGGTACCCGTGGCCCGAGCCACCGGAGGGCTGGAAGATACGGTCGTCCAATTTGCCCCTGAGACAAACCAGGGAACCGGTTTCAAATTCGGACCCTATGATCCGGCTGCCTTTCTGTCGGCAATAAAGCAGGCGGTAGAGCTCTACACGGTTTCCGGCGCATGGAAGCAGCTCATGATGAATGGTATGGCGTCCGATTTTTCCTGGAATAACTCGGCAAAACGCTATATGGAACTCTATCAATCCCTTTTATAACGGTTCCTTCCATAACCCGGAGGAATGAAAGGTTAAAACAAAAAACTCAGGTTATTACTATTAGCGCAGATCTTATACTATGAAAAAAAAGATAATTTCAAAAATAAGGAGATAAAAAAAAGATGAATAAAAACAAAACATTACCTATATGTTACCTAATTGTGATGATCATATCGCTTTTTCTGATTACTGCTTGTGCCGTTACCCCAAGCGGTCCGGAAGCAGCCCCCAGCATGGTAAGTGCCGAAAACCCGGTGGAAATGGTCAACCAGTTGGGCGGGCACATCGCCGATGCTCGAAAAAATCAGCTGAATGTGCTTTCACCGACCTGGTACGCTAAGGCTGAGGGTTCCTATCTAAAAGCTAAAAATGATCTTGAGAAAGGCAAAGAGCTTTCGGTCGTCCGTGAATACGTCAACAACGGAGAAACCCAGCTCCAAAAAGCAGAAGAAATGGCTAAAATATCTCGAACGACCTTGGGCGAACTGATTGAAGCAAGGAACAAGGCTCGCGCTGCGGGTGCTACGGATTTGGGCAAAGATTATGTGGCGGCTGAGAACAGATTTCTCGGTCTTACCCAAGCCATAGAGAATAATGATTTGCGCTATGCTCAAAACAACCAGAAAAAGCTTGCCAGCGTGTTCCGAAAATTGGAAATCCGGGCAATTAAGGAAAAAACCATCGGTGAGGTTCATACGCTCATCGAACAGGCCGAAAGATCCGGTGCTAAGAAGATAACCCCCAGATCTTTTGCAATGGCCCAAGAAAAATTAAAGGAAGCCGATGAATTCATCACTGAAAATCCTTACGATAAAGATACCATGAAGAAGAAAGCCGACGAGGCCCTGTTTCTGGCCAAGCGGCTTCATCCCATAATGGACCAGAGCCGGAAGATCAAATCCATGGATCCCGAACAGATTGCTTTATGGATGGAAGAAACCCTCTACAAAACGACCCGTAAACTGGCTGCTCCGGATATGCGGGATCAGAACTTTGAGGTTCAGGTGGAGAACATCCTCGGCTCAATCGGGACGCTGCAGTCTGATCATGATTTCATGATCGAAAAGGTAAATTCCCAACAGGAACAAATGGAAGTTCTGAATCAGCGCATCGCTCTACTCGATAAACAGACCCTCAGGGGTCAGGCCGAAAAAGAGCGTCTGGCAGCCGAAAAACAGTTCAATCAACAATACAATGAAGTCCAGGCATTTTTCGATAGGGACGAGGCCGAAGTCTACAAACAGGAAAACCAGTTGGTCATCCGTTTAAAGGCCGTTAAGTTTCCGGTGGGCCAGAGCATCCTTATGCCGGGAACTTATACTCTGCTAAGTAAAGTGCAACGGGCCATCAGAACCTTCGGCGAACCTCAGGTGGTGGTCGAAGGTCATACAGACAGTACCGGATCGGATGAAGTTAATGAGCACTTGTCCCAACAACGGGCCGAGGCAGTTATGGAATACTTGATTGCGAATAAGACACTTCCGTCCGACAAAATTATGGCTGTTGGATTTGGATCTGTAAGGCCTCTGGCGTCAAATGAGACACCTGAAGGACGGGCTATTAATCGCCGCATCGATGTGATTATTACACCTATAGTAAAGCCGGCGCCTTAGACCCCATACTTCACAAGTCCGACAAGGTCTCAGAAAACCTTTAGTCCTGCTCTTTCCGTGCTCCCGGAAATCGGAACCGAGACTCATTAAAGAGGCTCTCCGACCGGGGCGCGACGAGGGAGGAGTCAACCATGCTTGACCGAACTACAGATACCAGTAGTCCTAATGTGGCTGCCAAGCGTTGGCGACGGTTGCTTCTCAACCGCTGGATCATGGCCGGGGTCGGAGTAGTTTCGCTGTATGCCCTGCTTGGCTTTTTGCTATCACCCTGGCTGTTCAAACGCTATGTGAGCAATTACGTCGTAGAAAAGCTCAAGCGTAAAGCGTCAATTGTAGAGGTGCGCGTCAACCCTTTCCTATTCACATTTGATGCCAAAGGCTTTGCACTCAAAGAGGCGGACGGCAGTCCCATTATTGGCTTCGGGCGTCTGTTCGTAGACTTTGAGCTTTCGAGCCTCTTCCACTGGGCGTGGACGTTTGCCGACATTCGCATTGAACGACCGTCGCTGCATGTGGAGATCCGGCACGACGGCCGTCTCAATCTCGCAGCACTTTCTGACAACCTACCCAACTCGGAGGGTTCTCCCACCGAAGCCGGTCAACTGCCCCGACTGCTGCTGCAACACGCTGAACTCATCGACGGCAGCTTCACCTTCAGCGACCGATCCGACATTACTCCTGCCGCCGAGACCTTTGCGCCTCTTAACATCGAGTTCAAAGATTTATCTACACTTCCGGATCACAAAGGCCCATACACCGTCAGGGCCAACCTGCCCGGCGGCGGCACGGTCGGCTGGCGCGGCCAAGTATCTTTGCAGCCCATCTTTTCTCAAGGCCAGTTAAGCGTGTCCGGCTTTAAGCTGGCCACAGCCTGGAAATTTGCACAGGACGAGGTAAACCTTGCCGAGCCGGTGGGTGAGATGGACTTCAGCACCCGTTATCGATTCGACTATCGAAAGTACAACCCCTTATTGACGTTGAAGGACTCAAAACTCGCGTTAAAGGGAGTTGTCCTCACGGAAAAGGGCAAGAGCACCCCTATACTTGCTCTGGAAACAATTGAAGTCACCGGCATGAGGCTCGACCTTCATGCAGGGGAGGTTATGGTTCCGAACATCACCGTGCGTGACGGTAGAATTGCGGCATCGGTTAATGAGGAGGGAGTGTTTAACTGGCAGAAGCTTGCCGTACGCCGGAAACCCGCGGACGTGACTGCACCCATCCCCGGTGCTTCAGCATCAACCAGCCGGCCGTGGCGCCTGAAAGCAGGAGCGGTGAACGTCGAAAACGTTGCGTTGGATTATACAGACCGCAGTCGCGCGACTCCTTTGACCTTATCCATTAGCGGAGTTAATATTCTGTTGAATGCGTTGGCAGAAGTTGGCGCCGAGCCAACAAAAGCAACTGTGGATGGTTTGAAGGTGAAGTTGAGCCGCATCGCGCTTTCGGAGACAGGCGATGACATCTCCCTCATCGCGATAGACACGCTCGCGCTGGATGATGGCCGTATCGATATGGGCAATCGTTCGATAATACTCACACGAGTGGCTGCAACCGGCGGGGGAACACGCGTGGTGCGCGGCAAAGACGGTCGGATCCGGCTGGCTGAGATGCTGGCTCCCGGCGACCGGGGCAAGTTGAAGCGCGAGATCATCGAGACCGGTGAGAAGGCTCGATCCGAGGGCAAGCCCTGGTCTTTTAGGCTTGATGCGTTTGATTTGAACGACTTCAGTGCGGCGTTGCAGGACCGTACCATTGACCCGGCCATCGTTTATGACTTGCGAGATATCCGCGCGTCGTTAAAAAATCTTACCAATGACGGCAAGACGCCGATCAACTTAGATGCCCAGCTCAAGGTGGTGCAGGGTGGAAGTGTAAAAGTCAACGGCCAAGTCAGCCAGGTCGGAGATCATGCCGAAGCACGCGCGAAGATTGTGGGGGTAAGCCTAAAGCCGCTGCATCCGGCCCTATCCAAATTCACATCCCTCGCGCTTGAGTCTGGAAAGGTTAACGTGTCGGCCCGCGTGAGATATCGCGCTGGCAAATCCGGCCCACAGGTGCGTGCCAATGGTTCCGTAAGCGTAGACAGGCTCAGGCTAAACGAGGCCGGCACCGGCGAACGGTTCCTTGAATGGAAGGGGATGTCCGCTAATGGACTGAAATTTGGACTGTCGCCCCATGGGCTGCAGATCGAGGAGGTGAGGCTACTGGAGCCCGGCGCAAAGGTTGTTATTTTCAAGGACCGCAGCATAAATTTGGTCAAAGCGATAAAGGCCCCGGATGTGGCCGGCGCTGAGAAAACATCGTACCTTAAACAGGTCCCGAAACAGGTCCCGGCTGTCGTGCCGAACACAAATCAGACGCTTTTTCCGGTGAGCATCGAGCGAGTTCGCGTGGAGAAAGGCGTTGTTGATTTCGCTGACCTCAGTCTTGTACTGCCGTTCGCCACCCGGGTGACTGACTTTAACGGAGGTGCTGTGGGCATTTCTTCTGATCCTGCGAGCCGCGCCTCTGTTACGCTCGAGGGCAAAGTCGACCCATACGGACTCGCAACCGTGAAGGGCAGGTTGAGTCCGTTCATGCCCAAAACGTTCACTGACATCGCCGTGACGTTCCGTAACGTGGAGATGACGCCGCTCAGTCCATACAGCGCCACGTTTGCCGGGCGCAAAATCGCATCCGGCACGCTTAGTCTCGACCTGGAATACAAAATCCAGAACAGTGAACTTCTTGGAGATAATGAAGTGGTACTGGAACAGTTCACGCTCGGCGATCGTGTGGAGGCGCCGAATGCGGTCAACCTGCCGCTGGATCTGGCGATTGCACTCCTTACCGATGCTGAGGGTAAGATCGATGTGGCAGTGCCGGTGCATGGCAACTTGAACAACCCGAAATTCAAATACGGGCATGTGATTCGGCAGGCGTTTATCAACCTGATTACCAAAATCGTGACTGCGCCATTCCGAGCGCTGGGTGGCCTCATGGGCGATAAAAGCGAGCAGATGGATGCTATCTCTTTCTATCCCGGGAGTAACCGCCTGCTGCCGCCGGAGTTGAAAAAGCTAAAAAAGGTGGTCGATGCCCTGGAAAAGCGGCCCAAACTGAGACTTGTGGTGCATGGCCGTTTCGATCCCAAGGTCGATGGTGAGGCGTTGCGTAAAGAGCGCGTAAGGCGTGCCCTCGGCGTGCAGACAGGCGTGAAGTTTGCTCCCGACGAGGCGTTGGGGCCGATCGCCTTCGACAACGCGAAGACCCAGCAGGCTCTGGAGGAGTTGATCGAAAGGCGCAGTGGTGATAACGCGGTAGGCGATTTCAAAACGCAGTACGAAAAAGTGACCGGCGAGAAGGCCAAACGGGTGAATTCCGCACTGGCATTTTTCGGCGGGGAGAGTTCAGATACCGCCTTTTATCAGGCAATGTTCAAGGAGTTGGTAAAGCAAGAGCCGCTTATGGACACCGACCTCCGGGATCTTGCTCAGCGGCGCGCAGAAGCCATCATAAAATATCTCAAGACGACCGCCGGTCTGGGCGTCACGCGGGTGACCGAAGGAAGTTCCGGTCCGGTGGAGAAGGCCTCCACGGAGACCGTTAACACCAAACTCACACTGGGCGTCATCAAGCCCTAAGTACATGCCAAGATTTTTCTATCGCCAATTACCGATACGCCGACTCGCCAATATTCCACACCTTCAAGTGCCTCAAGTGCTTGTTCTGTTCGCGATAGCCCTTCTTCCTTTAAAAGTATTGAAGGCTATCCTTACCGGCGGCCAAGATATTGGATATGTGGCTTGGTCCGGAAGGAGTTCGTTTTTTTAAGGAGCAAGATCTCAAGGAAGTTATCAAAAAGCACATTGACGCTACCTGTAAGTTAACCGGAGAGAAGCCCCTAAATGGGGACAAAATGATTCTTGGCCGACAATTTTGCATGGCGTCATCCTTTTTGCATATGCACGGCTCAACTCATTTCGGATATTTCTAACATCAAATCCCAACTGAAACTGTCTCAATTTTATATTCAAGTGGTGAAAAAAGTCAATGGGATAGAAGGATTCCACATCACCACCTTTTTAGACTAGCTACCAGATCGATAAATGAGAAAAATGATATAAATGACGTATATGCATATGGAAACGATACCCTCCCAACGGTCCAGCGAGCGTTTTTTTCCGGTAAACATGAAAATGAACAACAAGAGGCTTGCCAGGATTACCATTCCGATGTCAATGTTGTTTGCACTGCTAAATGGCAAGGGGTGGATGATAGAGCTTATGCCAAGGATCAAAAAGATATTGAAAATATTGGAACCGACTACATTGCCGACTGCAATATCAACATTTTTGCGATAGGCGGCCACGGCCGAGGTGGCCAGTTCCGGCAGCGATGTGCCCACCGCCACCACGGTCAACCCCACCGTGGACTGACTTAATCCCAGTTTTAAAGCCATGTGGACGGCACCGTTGACGATCCACTCCCCGCCGACGACTAAACCGGCCAATCCCACGATCACCAGCCCGATGGATTTGATGGTTCCGTACGCCTTTGCGGGTGCGTGATCATCGATACCTTTTATTTCAAAAGCGATATTTATGGAATAGTATAGAAATATAACAAAAAATGAAAGGAGAATCAAACCGTCGGACCGTAGGAGAATCGAATGGTTTTGCTTGTCGATGAGCCGGTCGTTGGCCAGAAACGCCAGGACGACGGCCGCTAACAAGCTGAACGGAATTTCTTTCCAAACAGTGCCTTTGGATACGGCCAGCGGATAGATGATGGCGGATATTCCAAGAATCAAAAACACATTGGCGATATTGCTTCCTAAAACGTTGCCGATGGCGATGTCGGTGGTTCCTTTGGCGCCGGCAACTATATTGACGAAAAGTTCCGGCGCGGACGTGCCGAAAGCCACCACGGTCAAACCAATCGCCAGATCGGAAATATTGAACCGCCTGGCGATGGAAGACGCTCCATCAACGAGAAAAACGGCGCCTTTGATCAGGAAAACAAATCCTATTATAAGCAGAATATAAGGCAGCATTAAAAGCTAATTTCCAAAAACTTAAAATGCGGGCAGATCATCCGGGCGAGGTATCCGTTTTTTTTCGGCTGACAAGCAAAGAAGACAACACGCCGATGATGAATCCGATCAGGGCCGTTAAAAAGAGCAGCACCGCCCTAGGCATGGTGATGGTAAAAAAGAGAATGTACGTTTGGACCCTCTCGGTGTTTTGCAGAACCACGATCCCGATGAAAAGGGCCATTACAAGTATTCCGATCATCTTGGCATGTCTCATTTCAATTTATCCTTTTTAAGGGACAAGCCACAGGGCCGCATCTTTGCAATCTTGCAGCACCTTACGGGAAACACTGCCCAGGGTATAGTCTTTTACATTGGCAGCTCCCCGGCGCCCCATAACGATAGTACCGCATCCAAACTGGCGGGCCGCATCTAAAATATCGGCAGCGGCACTGCGGCCTCCGTCGACGATGTGGCTTGAAATCTTCGATTCATCCAAGCCGGCCTTTATCAACATTTCTTTTGCTTTTTGCATGTAAGGAGCAATTTCACGACCGGCAGCACTTTTCCACATGGATTCCAGCCCCGAAACGGGTTCAACAGCTTCCCTTGAGAAGAACCTTAACAGGTTGCGTTTAGCATAAAATAGTGTCACCGCGCAATCGGTACCGGATAGCATAAATGCGGCGTGATCCACGGCCCGCAGAGCATTTTCGGAATTATCCATGGCGATGATGACCGGTTTTGAGCGCACATCTCCCTTGATCATCCATACCGGGCAAATACGGCTAAGTTCCAAAACCTTGTTGGCTGTCTCCCCCATGAAAAAAGCCTCGATGCGGCTTCGTCCCCGCGTATTGAGCACAATGGCATCCATACGTTTTTTTTCCGACCAACCACAAATGTCACGGGCGATCCCCACCTGTTTTTTGAATTCGACGATTTTGACCTTTTCTTCCTTAATCCCTTTATCCAGTAGGGCCTTTTTGCCAGCGGAGAGCGCCTTGGCGGCCATCTTTTTGCTGCGGTTTTCCAGTTCCCTGACCTGCCGGGCCGTATCCGGATTTTTTCTGCTCTCTTCGACCAAAATTTCCGGTGCGCCCGGAACGACATGAAACAGGTTGACGATCAGGTTATGCCGAGGGCTGAAAACGAGTAGAAGATAGTGCAGGGTTTTTAACGCGATTGGGCTGCCATCAAGCGGCACTACAACAGATTTGGTAATTTCCGTGCTCATCATTTGCCTCCTTTGAAAACGTGTTAAACCGATTTTTATTAAAACTTAATAGAGCTTAAGTCGATTGTCAATTCCATTTCACCGGGTTCCGCAGATCTGGAGATTTTAAAACCCAGCTTTCGACCGAGCGCAAGCATACCTTGGTTTTCCTGTAATACGGTGCCCCACACGGTTTCAACGCCGCGATTTTTGGCAATCCGGAGGCTTATTTCCAGCAGCCGGGCTCCCACCCCTTTTCCATGCCAGGGATCTCCTGTCAGGATGGCGAATTCGGCGCGTTTGCCGTCAGGATCGGTGATAAGACGCGCCACGCCAAGCATCCTTTCCTCGCCCTTATCTCCTTCATCAACAGCCACCAGGTCGATTTCACGGTCATAGTCCACCTGGGTAAAGCGCACGAGCATGGAATGGGGGAGTGACTTCAGGTGACCGAAAAACCGGTAATAGATACTGGTAGGTGACAGCGTATCAAAAAGATTCACCAAAATGGGAGCATCTTCCGGTCGGATAGGACGGACGAAAATCGAAAGGCCGCCCGATGTGACTTCACGGGATTCGAGTTCGGCCGGATAGGGGCTGATTACCAGGTGAAGGGGAGAAGGTCGCCTAGGGGATGCCAGGATAACCCGCGCATCCACCACGCAAGGTTTGCCCGCACGGACCAAAACCGGGTTCATATCCAGTTCGACAATCTCCGGAAAATCAACGACCAGTTGCGATAGACGCAGAATCATCTCTTCTATCAATTCCATATCGGCGGGCGGGCGGTTGCGATATCCCTTCAGAAGGGCGTATATCTTGGTGTTTTCCATTAACCGGCGGGCAAGTAAAACATTGAGCGGCGGCAGGCCGATGGCCCGGTCTTGGAGTGCTTCGGTAAAAATTCCTCCCATACCGAACAGGATCACCGGTCCGAAGTTTTCATCCTGTTTAGCCCCTAAGAGAATCTCATAATCCGGTTGCTGGATCATGGACTGCAGGGATACTCCCTGAATATCGGCCTCGGCGTCGTAGCCTTTAGCGTTTGCTATAATTTCGTCATATGCCTTGCGGACATCAGCTTCCGAGCGAAGATCCAGCCGTATTCCATCGGCGTCGGTTTTGTGCAGAATATCGGGAGAAATGATTTTCATGACCAAAGGATATCCGATCATATTAGCCAATCGAACCGCACCCTGAGCCGAAGCCGCCTTTTCCGTTCGATTTACCGGCAGGCCGTATAACGCCAGAAGCGCCTTGGATTCAAGTTCGGTCAAAATCGGCCTTTTTCCACCAAGCGCCGTACCAATGATCTCCCGGGCTTGAGGGCGGTCAAAAGCAATCGACCGGGGCAGTTTCGGCGGGATTTCCTGAAGTATCTTGAGGTTGCGGGAATAATCAACCATGTAGAGAAAGGCCCGAATGGCCTGTTCCGGTGTGTCATAGGTGGTAATTCCGGCTTGATTCAAAATTTCTTTGCCTTTGGCAACATCCACGCCACCCATCCAGGCAGTAAATAAAGGATATCGTTTCTTTTGAAAAGTTGACGCCAGCATTTCGGCAACAGCCGTGGGATCGGTCATGGCCTGAGGAGAGAGGATCACAAGGACACCGTTAAATTCTCTGGCTCCAACACAGATCTCTACGGCATCGGCAAAACGTTGGGGTGACGCATCCCCTAGTATGTCGATGGGATTGGAACGGCTCCAGAGAGACGGCAAAATGGCATCCAGTTTTGCAAGCGTTTCAGGTTTCGGTTCAGTGGGTTCCGAACCGTAACGACTGAGGGCATCGGCAGCCATCACACCGGGCCCGCCCGCATTGGTGATTACCGCAAGCCTGGTTCCAGTTGGACGCGGCTGTCTGGCCATCAATTCGGCGCAGTCGAAAAGCTCTCCAATGGTGTCGACCCGGACAATGCCAGCTCGCATGAAAGCTGCATCGTAAACGATATCTTCCCCTGCCATCGCCCCGGTGTGGGAAGCCGCTGCCTTGGTTCCGGCCGGACTGCGGCCGGACTTAAGTACAATGATCGGTTTGGAGCGGGACACCGCCCGGGCCGCGCTCATGAATTTACGCACATGGGTCAGGCTCTCTATGTAAAGTAAAATGCTGCTTACTTGAGGATCGGCACCCAGGAAGTCGATCAAATCGCCGAAATCGACATCCACCATGGAGCCGATACTCACAAAATGGCTAAAACCGAAACCTTCCTGCATCGATAGATCGAGGATTGCCGAGCAAATAGCGCCACTCTGAGAGATAAACGCCAGGTTTCCCTTGTAGGGCATATGGCCGGCAAAGCTGGCGTTTAGATTTCGCTGCGGACAAATAATTCCCAAGCAATTGGGGCCGATAACCCTCAGGCCGCCCTCACGGGCATATCTTGCAATTTGCGCCTCTATTTCCTGCCCCTTGGTACCGGCTTCCTTGCCGCCAGCGGAAACGATGATGGCACCTTTGACAGCCTTTTGCACGCATTCTTTGACAATATCCGGCACCGTGGCAATAGGGGTGGCGATAACGGCAAGGTCAATGCTATGCTCGGCTTTTAGTATCGATGGAATACTTTTGAGGCCATGGATGGTCTTGTGCCGCGGGTTCACAGGAAAAAGATCCCCCTCAAAACCGCTCTGGACGAGGTTTAACATGAGGGTGCTGCCGACGCTGCCCGCCTTTTCACTGGCACCGATCACCGCAATCGCACCAGGATTGAAAATTCGGTCTATGTTGTAAATACCCATGTCACCCTCCTTAAAAGATTGCTAAAAAGAAAAATTGAAAATGTTTCATAAATACGATAATAAAGAATAAGTTACCGTATGACCCATCCCATCCATGACGATGAAGTTGAAGAATAGCTTGATCAAAAAATTTTAAGTTAGTGCTTCTTTACTTTAATTAATATGTTATAAACTTTCAATAGTGTTTTGTATTATGCATCGTGACAGCGGGAGCGTGAGGTTATGGAAAGCCATCAAAAAGTTTTGTTTATTGATGCTGCTACAGCATATTACCGCATAAATCGGTTCATTGTGGGTGAGCCCTTCTTCGGCCCAATCGATCTTGGTCTTCATCTTGCCGGCCGGTACAGATCATTGAATATTGGAACAGGACTCCTGGCAGGATCCATATTTCCGGGGGCAAACCGTCTGTTTTTCAATGGCTTTTCTCCATGCTGGACCGGTTTTTACGTTTCGTCCATGGGAGGCGCCGGATTGGTTTTTGATAATCTGGGCGTTAATATGATTTCTATCGTCAATAGAGCTTCTGTTCCTTCTATTTTATACCTCAACAGAAATAGAGGCGAGGAAGTTGAAGTTAGAATTGAGCCGGTTCGGATTCAGAAAGTATGGCAAGAAGGGCGCAGAGGTATATACGCGTTAATGGATTATACGTTTGAACGCTTTGGTGAGTATTACTCGAACGACCCCCGAATTCTTGCAGTTGGTCCTGCTTCGGTAATTACAGATTTTGGGGCGGTTGATTCCGTCCCCATTTCCAAAGGCAAATTGGGTTTTGCCGATACGTGGGCGGGACGCGGCGGCTTCGGTTCCAAGCTTTTGCAAGAACATGGAATTGCCGCAATCATATACGGCGGAACGTTTATTACGGAGGATTTTCGAGACAGAAAGGTGGCAGATCAGTGGTTTATCGATAAATATCAAAAGAAACTGGCGGCGAAGGATCTGGAAGCGACAACCAAATACCGGTTTGACCCTGGTTTTCAGACAGGAGGAACCCTTGGCGTTAACTTTGCCACGTTAGCCGGCAATATGGTTTCTTTCAATTACAGAAGTATCTTTATGAACGAACAAGAAAGATTAGATATACACGATAAATTCATACTTGACCATTATTTGAAACAGTTTAATGAAGAAACAATTGTACCTAAAAAACAAAAAACGTGTGGTGAGCCTTGTGTAGCAGTTTGTAAAAAAATGCATGGTAAATACAAAAAAGATTATGAACCCTATCAAGTAATGGGTCCTCTGTCGGGTATTTTTGACCAGCGGGCTGCTGAAAAGCTGAATCACCATGCAGATATGTATGGATTTGATGCAATTTCTGTGGGCGGTGTTGTTTCATGGCTGATGGAGTGTCTATATGAAGGGTATTTGACTCCAAAAGAACTCGGAGTAAAACAAATTCCGGTCTTCTCCCATAAGGATTTTAACATCGCAACGGATTCCATGCACAATGCAGACATCGGTATAGCACTGCTCGACTCAATAATCGAAAAACCCAACATGGTTAATTTAAAAGAGGGCGCCCGCAAATTTGCACGCCAGCTTTCCAAAGATAAAGGCAAGCAAATTCTAAATGCTTTTGTGTATAATGCATATGCTCGAAATGGCTGGATGGTTCCCAACCAGTACTGGACTCCGGGCGTGCTCTCACCCATGCCGATCATGGGTAAATATTATATGTACTATGGAAAAGATTTTTTACCGCCGCGTGATCTGGGCCGAAAAAATGCCGATCGATTCAAAAAAGAATTGATCCTGGACAATTTGGGAATGTGCCGGTTTCATAGGGGTTGGGCTGAAGAAATGATTCCCGAAATTTTGGAATCTCTCTATGGACTAAAGAAAAAATTTTTGAAAACGATCTCTGAAACGGCCAGCCGTATTAACGGCCGAAATTCTTCTGTTTTTTGGGAATCTGATAGGAATATCGATCTAATATACACGTTTTTAAAAAGAAAACAAACTGTTGATGGAAATAACGATGCTGAGCTTGCCAAATGGATTGGAAGATTTGAGGCGAACAAGAAAGAGGCCGCCTTAAATTTTTGGTATGAAATTCATAAAGGTATCCATGAATCGCTGAAAGAATATTAAAAGCAGGAGGTATGAAAGTGATTGATGACAAAGGATGGAGTCCCTACTTGGCTGGAGCTTTAGCCGGAATTGTAATGATTCTGTCGGTCTGGATCGCCGGCAAATATTTCGGCGCATCAACGACCTTTGTCCGATCGGCCGGTATGATCGAAAAGATTTTCAGTGCCGAGCGAGTAGAGAAAATGGACTATTTTATCAAAGAAGTTCCCAAAATCGAATGGCAGTGGATGTTCGTTTTCGGCATTTTTATCGGATCACTCATCTCATCAACAGCTTCTCGTAATTTTAATTGGAAAGCTGTACCGGATATGTGGGAAGATCGATTCGGTTCGGGCAAGATGAAAAGAGCCGTTGTCGCATTTATCGGCGGCATGGTAGCCATGTTCGGTGCGCGTTTAGCCGATGGGTGACCCAGCGGACACGGACTGAGCGGTTCCGTTCAGTTAGCGGTAAGCGGATTTATCGCACTCATCTGTTTCTTTATCGGCGGCATAATCATGGCGCGGATTTTATATGGGGGAGGTGATCGGATATGAAAGAACTCGTATACGGTTTGATCACAGGCATTATGTTTGGCTTCTTGCTCCAGAAGGCAAGAGTTATCCGATATGATAAGCAATTGGGAGCGCTGCGGTTTATTGACATGACGATCGTAAAATTTATGCTTTCAAGCGTTTTTGTCGGCATGATCGGGGTATATGTTCTTACAGATATGGGTTTGGCCAAACTTTCCGTTAAATCAACTATTTTAGGCGGGGTCATTTCCGGAGGTTTAATATTTGGCCTTGGATGGGGATTGCTGGGATACTGCCCGGGAACCTCCGCAGGTGCTGTCGGCGAAGGCCGATGGGACGGCATATGGGGAATTTTGGGAATGTTGGCTGGAGCCGCCGTGTATGCAGAAACTTTTCCTTTTCTGAAAAAGACCGCATTAACATGGGGCGATTTCGGAAAGATTACACTGCCGCAGGTTTTAGGAGTCAATCATTGGATAATTATTTTCATATTTATTATCGGAGGATCGGCGCTTTTCTACTGGTTTGAAATAAAAGGGCTATAAAAATTGGGTGTCTTGAAAGATCCTGATCGCCTGGAAGCCATTATCACGTCCCAAAGCCACCCGCTTTAGTACCAAAGACTGCGCAGCCTCTGGGAAATGAGTAACAAAATCATGAGCAATTCGCAGAAAAATCCACGCATATTGATCGTAACGCCGGAGATTACTTATTTGCCAGGCCGTATGGGAGGACTGGCATCTTTTTATACAGCCAAAGCAGGGGGACTTGCCGACGTTTCGTCTGCACTGATCAGTACCCTGTTTGAACAGGGAGCCGATGTACACGTCGCCCTTCCCGGCTACCGTGCCATTTTCAGTAACGGTCTGGCTCCTGTTTTAAAAAAAGAACTCCGTAGAATTCAGCGCAAAATGCCCGATGATCGTATCCATCTGGCCGAAGACCGGGCTTTTTATTACATCAACCGTGTGTATTCCGCTTATGGAGAAGAAAACATTAAACTTGCTCTGGCTTTTCAGCGCGAAGTGATCAGTCATATTGTCCCCCAGGTTCAACCGGACCTGATACACTGTAATGACTGGATGACCGGCCTGATCCCGGCAATGGCCAAAGAGATGGAAATTCCCTGCCTTTTTACCATTCACAACATTCACACCATTAAAACAACCCTGGCCTACATTGAGGACAGGGGAATCGATGCGGCTTCCTTTTGGCATGACCTTTACTACACAAATATGGCCTATGACTATGAGACCACCCGAGACACAAACCCGGTCGACTTTCTGGCCAGCGGAATTTTTGCCGCCCATTTTGTGAATGTTGTCAGCCCGACATTTTTACTGGAAATCGTCAACAGGCAGCATGATTTTATCGAACCGCCTATACAACAAGAAGTCACCCATAAATACAATGCCGGCTGCGCCGTTGGAATATTGAATGCACCGGATCCCGCCTTTGATCCTTCCAGAGATGATAATCTCAAGCAAAAATACACATCCAAGGACTTTGCTGAGAGTAAGCGAGCAAACAAATTGTTTTTACAAGAGAATCTGCGCTTGATTAAAGATGAAAAAGCACCTGTTTTCTTTTGGCCGTCCCGACTTGATCCGGTCCAAAAAGGGTGCCAACTGCTGGCGGAAATTTTTTACCAGGTTATTTCCAAATACTGGCACCAAAATCTGCAAGTCATCTTCGTCGCCAATGGTGATTATCAGATGGTATTCAGAGACATTGTGAATTATCACGAATTTCAGGGGCGCGTAGCCATTTGCGATTTTAACAATCAGCTGGAACATCTGGCTTACGGCGCTTCGGATTTTATCCTGATGCCTTCAAGATTTGAACCTTGCGGCCTTCCACAAATGATCGCCCCGATTTACGGATCTCTCCCGGTGGCCCATGATACCGGAGGGATCCACGATACGATCAGGGATCTGGATGTTGAACTCAATTCCGGCAACGGCTTTCTGTTTAATACCTTCGACGCGAACGGCCTTTTCTGGGCCATTGACCAGGCCATGAACTTTTATAATTTGCCCGATCATATAAAGGCCAAACAAATCCAGAGGATTATGACTGAAAGTGTCGCCACGTTTACCCATGCCGAAACCGCACGGCAATATATCGAACTCTATGAGAAAATGCTGAAACGGCCGCTTATCGTTTAAGTGGAAGCATGCCCAAAGTTCGAACATTATTTTAACGACATTAACCGATGTGATGGGGTTCATAGCATTTTTGGGATTTGCTGTCTTATTCCAAAATTATCTGGTATAGTTAGTGCGCACCAGACATATTAAAGGGACGCTAAAAGGTTTAATTTCGCAAACTTCACTCATCGAGGAGAACATCTATGCCAAAGAAAATACTATTATTGCTGGGGGCGGTATTGATTCTACTCTCAGGTAACCCTATCAACGGCAGTGCCGACACCGATCATAAGTCGTTTGAAAACGCCGATCTATCCACACTGCAGTTTAAGCGTATCGCCGTCATGCCCTTTCTCGTCGGCAAGTTGGAATCGCCAGAAAACCCGGTTGAAAAGCCTTTGAGTCAGCCACTGGGACAACTTCATATTAATGCCGCCAATTTGGCAGAAGGGGCAGATCGGATCATGACCCGGCTGGTCAATGATGTGCTGCAAATTCGATTTGCGGATCAAATGGTTTCAATGGAAGAAGCCGCTGCCATTTACACGGAGGCCATCCGAGACCTAACGCTGGACACTCCACGCAAATTAGCCAAAAAATTTGGTGAGAACCTGCAAGCGGATCTTGTGGTGGTTGGTGCGATTTGGCGTTTTCGGGAAAAAGGGACCGTTGAAGAAAACCCTGATAGCCCTGCATCAGTTGCTTTCTCTGTCTATCTGATAGAGGTTGCCAGCGGTAAGAGGCTGTGGCGTAATGCGTTTGACGGCACTCAAAAAGCCTTGTCGGAAGATGTATTGGGCGGGTTAAAACAGATCAAGATGGGACTCCGTTGGCTGTCTGTTAAGGAATTGGCACGCTATGGGGTAAAGAATGTTTTTAGAAAATTTCCGCTGCGTTGAATGTAAACCCTAACGTTGGTGCGCCGGTAAAACCGGCGGGAAGTGGTGAATGAAAGTT
>CAZBOB010000034.1:0-19692 GCA_964492995.1 uncultured Desulfobacteraceae bacterium
TCGCAGTATAGATACTCGCCCGGATATTTCATGAAAATTTTCGAGAGCCCTTTTTATGAGTAATGAAAATTGTTTATTATTTACACTTTTGCTTCTAGTCTTGAGGTGACAATTTGTGCCGAAAATTTTTTTGTTCAATTTCTCAAAAATTTTCACCCTTCGGGCGAGTGCGAGGCGCCCATTTGCCGCGTTATCAAGGGCTTACAGTAGTCTACTACGGCTGCGCCCTTGAATGCCTTGCAAATGAACGCCTCGCACTCGTAAAATATCTGGGCTAGAAAAAGCACAATTGCAAAACTTGAAAAGGAGAAAATTATGAGTATAGTAAAAATAATGCCATGCCTAGATATGAAAGACGGCCGGGTCGTGAAGGGGGTGCATTTTGTTGACCTAAAAGATGCAGGTGACCCTGTTGAAAATGCTGCGCATTATCAAAAAGAAGGTGCCGATGAACTGGCCATGCTAGATATAGCGGCAACCTTGGAAAACCGAAAAACGAGACTCGAATGGGTCAAGAAAGTCTCCTCGGTGATTGATATACCACTCACCGTGGGTGGCGGTATTTCTACTTTACAAGACATCGAAATGGTTCTTGAAGCCGGTGCTGACAAAATATCTATGAACAGCGCTACGGTCAAAGACCCGGATTTGTTGGCCCGGGCAACGGCGCAGTTTGGCGCCGATAAGGTGACCGTGGCCGTCGATGCCAGAAGAAACAAGGAGATGCCTTCCGGGTTTGAACTAGTTGTCTCCGGGGGCACAAAACCCGTGGGTCAAGACGCAATAGCCTGGGCAAAGCAATGCCAGGAACTCGGAGCAGGCGCAATCCTGCCAACAAGCATGGATGGAGACGGCACACAAGCCGGCTATGACTTGGAATTCACCAAGGCCATTTCGGATTCAGTGGACCTGCCCATAATCGCTTCAGGCGGGGCCGGTAACCTGGAACATTTCTATGAGGGTGTTGTTCAGGGAGGCGCTCAGATTTTACTCGCGGCCTCGGTTTTTCATTATCGCATCCTGGGTATTAGACAGGTAAAGGAATATCTGAGGGAAAAGGGGCTGCAAGTCAATCTATGAGATGTCTTTAACTTGCTGTATCCCATTATTAAGCGTTTCAGACACGCCATCAGTGAATAAAGGGGGCTACCACTGTGGATAAGCCAATGTCGAACTCCGGCTTTAAACTTATGGCCCTCATTTTCAGAGTTCGTGATTTCTTCCTGCCTCGCATGGATGTGTTAAAGGAAGTAGGTATTGAGGCCGGATCTTGCATTCTCGATTATGGTTGCGGTTCCGGTAGTTATATTGTACCGCTTGCAGAACTAATCGGTACTTCAGGCCAAATCTATGCTCTCGACATCCATCCACTTGCAATCAAGAAAGTCCTACAGATCGCTTCACACAAAGGAATTAACAATATGAGAACAATTGAGTCTAATTGCGAGACCGGACTTCCGGACAATTTTGTAGACGTGGTTTTACTTTATGACACGTTTCATACTCTTGCCCAACCCAATAATGTACTGCGAGAACTCCATAGGGTGCTAAAGTCTGACGGCACGTTGTCTTTCAGCGACCACCACATGAAAGAGCAAGATATTCTCACGAGGATAACGAATACGGGTTTGTTTAGACTTTCGGCCAAGGGCAAGAAGACATATAGTTTTTCAAAGGTTCGCTAGCTGGCAAAGACAAAACCCCATTACCTTCTTACCTCATATTTTTAGGTCATTACGGATTAGTGGTAAAAGTAAACTCTTATAAAATACCGTGTGAAAATTTGTATAAAAACTGTAAAAATACCCAGTTTGCCTCTTTGTCAGAAGCCTTGTTTTTAGCGAACTCGTCCGGCCAGAAATGCCCGTAACCAAATTGGATTTCAATCCCTTTTGGAATCGTCCACTTTCCTAGGATATCAAACTCCTTCCCCACTTCATCCCCTGAGTTGCCGGTCTTGTCCCGATACGCCTTTTTGTTAAGATACCAGGCATCTTCTTCTTCGGCCAGCCAGAATTGGTGGTACCCTAATGTAAAGGAAAGGTTTTTCATGGGCTTGAAGTCCAGGTTTATCTGGGCGTCCTTTAGATTTTTCCAATAAAACAGATTCATTCTTCCCATCATTTTATCTCTGGCCCCGAATGCACCGTCAAATGTCTCAAGTGAGCCGTCAGTGGGGTCACTGTCACCTGAGGCATAGGTATATTCCAAGCTGACTCGCGGTTTGAAGCGTATCTGTTTGAACCTGTAACCCAGCAAGCAATGATAACCGTAGGCATCGATGTCATCACTGGCGCTATCCCCCTCCTGTTTCACATAGGTAACATCGAAATCAAATCCTTTATAGTCTTTCTTGAAGATCCTCGCACCCACGTAGTAAGAGTCAAGATCCCCAATCTGACCATCTTCACCGGTGTACACATCGTGATTGTTTGTCTTGGTCATAGAAAATGGTTCAATTGCAATGCCTAAGAAATTCTCTGGCAGCTTAAATTGGCCGTAAAATCCCACACTCTTAAATCCACTCCTGTGTTTCCAACTCAAGTGATGGGGATCATGAATCATGGTCTGTCCATAGTATGCATCCAAAAAGCCTCTTTTAAATGGGTAATGGAGCTTTGCAGCATCCCATATCCACCTACCTGTGTTCCCCCATTGACCGGGACCGTAAACCCTCATGTTTCCATAATAAATAAGTTGCCTGCCTGCCTTAATACTGAAAGGCCAGAGATTCTTGATTTCTATATACGTATCAAAAGGCTCCCAACTATCCTCATAGGGATTGTTCGGATGACGAAAAAAAGATTTATAGAAATCGTCCTCCTTCAGGGCAAGATCCCAGACTTCCGAATGTTGTATCCCCACGGAGAGATGGATGATTTCGTTGGGATGGTAATGAAATCCAAATCGGAATCTTCCTAGGAGGAATGCATCATCCTCTTTGCCTTTAGCAGGATTGCTTCCATAGTATTGGGCATTATGATTATCTTGCATTTCATACCGAAATCGTATGTTGCTCCAAAACTTAAGTTTCTTTTTTTCCTTAATTTCTTGCATGGCAATGTCTTTGTCCGCTGCTAAGCTGACACCATAACCACAATAAAAAAAACAGAACGTCGCAAATATACTGAATAACAATAACCGGTTCACAAATTTTATTTTCCCCTCCTAAAACCTTGCCTTTTATTTATACATCTTCTACTATTCCCATTTTTTGGCATATTCAGCGTCGTTATAAAGGGGAGCGCCATACTTGATTTTCCCATACTTTCTGTAAATCTTCTGGCCCTCAGGTGAGCTTACAAACCTCACGAACTTGGCGGCAAGGGCGTAATTTTTCTGAGGATGAGTTTTCGGCGAAGCCACCAATGCGTGGTAGACGTTCACCAAAATTGGATCCCCTTTAAAGAGGACCTTGAGATTTTTTATCTTGGATTGTTTGGCAAAAAAGGTGCTTGAATCGGTCATAAAATATCCAAGGTCCTTGTCGGCTCGCATAAGCGTCGGTCCCATAAAATCTCCGGTTACGACATACCAGTTTCCCGCAGGCTCAATTTCGGCAAGCCCCCAGATTTTCATTTCCTTTTTATGGGTGCCGGAGTTATCGCCGCGCGAAAAAAATGTGGCCCGGGCCTCAGCGATTATTTCATAAGCATCTCGGGCGGATTTGGCTTTGCTGATGCCCGCAGGATCTGACTTGGGACCCACAATGTAGAACTCATTGCTTCCCAGAAGAGTTCTCATTGTCGCCCATCCTTCTTCTACAGCTTTATTTTCCAGCGCCGGCGCATGCACCATGACCATATCCACCTTTCCCCCTTTCAAGGCCTTTAAGGATGCGCCGCTTCCTCTTTTGATCCAATTGATGCGGCAATGATTTACCTTGCAGAATGGCTCTGCCAGTGCTTGTAGCAGACCCAGAGCCCCGGGACTGCCTGTGGCCACGCAGATGGCTTGATCACCTTTGCCGTAAGTTGCTTGGTAATTTTGCTTATCAGAACCTAAAACCAAAGATATAACACCAAGAAGAAACAGAAGCTGTAACAACAATATTTGAAAAATTGACTTTTTTTTCATTGAACGTTCTCCTTTAATCCTGAGCAAATGGACATACGTAACATCATAGTAATCGAATTTAGTGGCTTCGCCCCGACTGCCATTGCAAGCTCGCCCGCCCATTGAGCCGCCCGGCATTCGCCTGAGACGCAGCCCATGGCGGACGTGCAAGGCGAGGCGGCCTGCTCTTTTTTTTAAAATGTGTAATCCCTCGAATAAGCCAGAGATTATACATTGTTTTGTAAGGTATTATTCTATGAATTGTTCCGGGTGGGCCATAAATGGCGCCCACTTGGCCTTCTGATCCAATCGGGGAACCCAAATCGGTTCACAATGGGGATATTCCCACTTATAGTTAGGCACTCTTTTTATCTGGAAACTCTCTTCTATAGGATGTTTAAAGACCTCTCGAAGATGTCTGTATTGGAGCCATGAGAACTCCTCCCTGATCTTATTGGCATCCATGGTAGGCTTCTGTCCCTTGGGATGGTAACCGCCGTAAGTCCGAACAACACGCATAAAACGGCAACCAGTTTGGGATAACTCAAAACCTGAAGTGGTGCATAAAACGTTGCCTTATCATCAGCCCAATCCGTTCCCCGGTATATATATTTGGGAGGTGGGCCAAAGGCATCGTAAGCCTTCCTGAGTTTCTTTTCCTTGGCCTCGTATTCTTTTTGTTTCTTTTGCCAATATCTGTCAATAGCGTCATCTTCGCTTTCTGCCGCAGCAGAAGCCAGCGAGACTCCTCCTAATGTAGCCGCCCCTGCAGCCAATGAGGCAACGCCCGTCTTTTTCAAAAAATCTCGGCGGCCAATTTTCTCTGTTTTTTCTTTGCCCATGGCAACTCCTCCTTTCTAAAAGATTTCCCAGAAGAATTTATACATCCAAGGGAAAGGTGAATATTTTTATAGGGTTTATAGTCAAAACCCGGCTTGAACCGGCCTAAAAGAAAACCGTCATTGGATACCTCTTTTAGGATTATTCCCGTAATAGAGCTGTTTAAAATTATTCTTAACTTCATATTGCAACCGGATATTTGTTCCAAAGGTAAGTTTTTCTTCCTATGATTAAGCAATATCGCGACCCAAAAATCCTTGGAATAGTAGCACTACGCTCAAAACTGCCAATATCTTGAAAATTATTTTCATGCTCGATTCCTTCTTCATCTCATTCATCCTTCAACATTTACACAGTGGCTTTGATTGCGGCGGTGATTTCTTGTCCTTAAAGAGATTTTTTAAAAAACAGATTCGCAACTTCTCCAGGCAAGATAGTTAATACGGGGCATCAATTAGGTTAATTGGTTAATATTGTCAAGATATAAATGCTTATTGAAAATATATTAACTATAAATAACCTAAAATAACCGACATGCCTGCTTTTCGTCTATCGAATTTGGCAGAAACATCTCTTGGATTACAATCGGTGTTTCTTGATAAGGTCTGTTTCAAAAAACGTTCTTTTCAGATCAACAAGGCCGCAGATATTCAAAAGACATTTTTTGGATTGTTATATCCAGCGCAACATGTTAGTAAATGAAATTAGGTACTTCTGCTTTCCTGATATTATTTTTCAGAAATGATTTTCATGTGTTAAAAAGAATTTTTAGAAACCAGGACGGGGCATAAAGTGAGTGAGGCATTACGTGATTAAACGCCTTGGAAATTTTATCCCGCTATAAGCGAGATAAATATGGTTTTAGTATTCCAGCATTAATTTTTATGCAAGATTCAGGTAAGAACAAATTTATTCGGTTATTGGAGGTCAGCTGAAAATACATGGAAGTCAAATTACCACCCCCAGAGGAGGTGGCTTGTTTTTTTGGTCCTGGAAGGTACCCTGTTACAATTTATCTGAAAAGAGCCATTTGTTTCTGCTCAAGCTCTTTTTCTTTATTTTCCTGGTACTTGACGTATTCTCTTATCTTTTTCTCGTTCAATCCTACCGTACTCACACAGTAACCTCGACTCCATAGATGGCGACCCCAATACCGTTTTCCAAGCCGCTCGTATCGTTGAAATAGCCTTATTGCTAATTTGCCTTTCAAAAAACCCATTATCGATGAAACAGAATATTTCGGCGGAATTGACATCACTAGATGAATATGATCCGATTGAACATTCAATTCCAAAATCTCAACTAAATCCTTCTGGCGACAAAGGATATAAATCTGTCCCTTTGTATATTCCTTTATCTCATCGTTGAAAATCCTGTATCTATACTTTGGACACCAAACGACATGGTATTTGCATTCATAAATTGTATGTGATAACTTTTTAAACCGCTTACTCATTATGTGCCTCCTCTGCCTAGTTCCTTCCAGAACCTTGGAGGTACATAATGATAATTACTACAACGGTAAAACCTTTTTATGGTACCACTACCAGAGGTAGTGGTTTAAGCCGATTAATTAAAGAGGCATAAAAATGAATCCGCAGTATTACATAAAATTAGAAGACAAATTCGGGGCTCACAATTATAAGCCTCTTGACGTGGTGTTGCACCGAGGTGAAGGAATTTGGGTCTGGGATGTGGAAGGCAAAAAATACATGGACTGCCTTTCAGCTTATTCGGCGGTCAACCAGGGACATTGCCACCCGAAGATCATGAGTGCAATGATCGAACAGTCCCGGAAATTAACCCTGACTTCTCGTGCGTTTCGCAATGATCAATTAGGCCTGCTTTATAAAGAAATCTGTGAACTGACCAACTCTCACAAGATTTTACCCATGAACAGCGGGGCCGAAGCGGTTGAGACGGTCATCAAGGCGGTTCGCAAGTGGGGATACAAGGTAAAAGGCGTCACCAAAGATCGGGCCGAAATCATAGTATGTGAGAATAACTTCCACGGCCGGACCATTACCATTGTTGGGTTCAGCACGGATGAACATTCCCGCGACGGGTTTGGCCCTTTTACCCCGGGTTTTAAAATTATCCCTTTTGGTGATATAAGTGCTCTTGAAGCGGCGATAACCCCCAACACCGTGGCATTCATGGTGGAACCTATCCAGGGAGAGGCCGGGGTAATTATACCTCCGGCAGGATTTCTAAAGGAGGCCAAGTTTATTTGCGAGAAGAATAACGTGGTTTTGATCCTGGATGAAATCCAGACCGGATTGGGCCGGACAGGTAAGCTTCTGGCCGAGCAGCATGACGGAATTGAGGCAGATCTAACCCTTATCGGAAAGGCACTTTCCGGGGGGTTCTATCCCATTTCTGCGGTGCTCTCCAACAAAGAGGTCATGGATGTTTTGCGTCCGGGCGAACACGGGAGTACTTTCGGAGGCAATCCTCTGGCCTGTGCCATTGCCAGGACCGCCCTTAAGGTTTTGATTGAAGAGAACATGATTGAAAACGCTGCTGCCATGGGGGAGTATTTCCTGTCTAAGTTGTCACGGATTAAAAATTCCTATATAAAGGAAGTCCGGGGCAAGGGCCTTATGCTCGCCGTGGAATTTATTCCGAAGGCCGGCGGAGCCCGCCAGTATTGTGAAGCGCTAATGACGCAAGGTCTGCTTTGCAAGGAAACCCATGAGAACATTATTCGTTTTGCGCCGCCACTGGTCATTACCAAAAAAGAAATCGACTGGGCCATGGAGAGAATTGAAAAGGTTTTGACCCAACAATAGACATTCATCAGAGGAATCGTATGGTTGAAAAGGTCATTATAATGGGCGCTGCCGGGCGGGACTTTCACAACTTCAACATCTATTTTAGAAACAATCCCAGATACAAGGTCATTGCTTTCACGGCGGCTCAGATTCCGGACATAGAAAATCGCCTCTATCCACCCAAGCTTTCGGGAGAACTTTACCCGGACGGCATACCCGTCTATCCTGAAAATCAGCTAGCCGATCTTGTTCAGGAACACAAAGTGGATCTGGTTGCTTTTTCCTACAGCGATATTTCCCACGTGGAGCTTATGCATAGGGCTTCTGTGGCGATGGCTGGGGGTGCGGATTTCATACTTATTGGCGCCACATATACGATGCTCAAATCAGAGAAACCGGTTGTAGCTATTTGCGCAGTACGGACGGGATGCGGCAAATCACAAACAACTCGCCATGTATGCAAGATCATGAGGAAAATGGGGAAAAGGGTTGTCGTTGTTCGCCATCCAATGCCTTACGGAGATTTGACGAATCAGATTGTGCAGCGCTTTGCCTGTTATAGAGATTTTGAGAAGCATCAGTGTACCATTGAGGAAAGAGAGGAGTATGAACCCCTGGTCGATCAAGAAATTGTGGTTTATGCTGGAATCGATTACGTTCAAATTCTTAAAGCAGCACAAGAGGAAGCCGATTTTATTGTCTGGGACGGCGGAAACAATGATACGCCTTTTTATTATCCGGATGTTCACATTGTATTATTTGATCCTCACCGGGCAGGACACGAGCTGCTGTATTATCCTGGTGAAACCAACATGATCATGGCAGATATAGCGATAATCAATAAGGTGGATAGTGCAGATTCAGAGCAGGTCGGAAGGGTACGAAAAAATATAGAAAAACATGCTCCGAATGCCGATATTGTGTTAGCTGAATCAGCTGTTTTTGTTGATGATCCAGATTTTATCCGGGGAAAACGTGTTTTGGTAGTCGAAGACGGCCCAACGCTGACTCACGGAGGAATGCCTTTTGGGGCCGGAACTATTGCCGCTAAAATGTATGAAGCAGCAAATATTGTTGACCCCAGACCCTACATTTTCGGAACCATAAAGGATACTTTCGAAAAGTATCCACATGTTGGCGCCCTGCTGCCTGCTATGGGATACAGCAAAGAACAGATTCACGATTTGGAAATCACGATTAATAAAGTCGATTGTGAACGGGTTCTCTTTGCAACACCTATCGATCTTCCCAAACTCGTTTCAATCAACAAACCTACTCTCAGAGTATGCTATGAATATCGCGATCATGGCAGGCCCCTATTGGAAGAAGTACTTTTAAAACGTTTAAATGTATGAAAAACGCAAATAAAACACTGATAGTGGCTCTTGGCGGCAATGCTCTCATCCGGAAAGGCCAGGAGGGTACCATTGAAGAACAATTTGAAAATCTGAAGGTACCCATTCGGCAAATCGCCAGGCTCTCCAGAAAATATAGAATTATCATTACACACGGTAACGGGCCTCAGGTGGGAAACTTGTTGCTACAGCAAGAACATTGCACTGTGGTTCCCAAATTGCCCCTGGAAATTCTGGTTGCACAAACCCAAGGTCAGATCGGCTATATGATAGAATCGACATTGGACAGCGAACTCATGGAATTGGGGATCCATACCCAACCTTTGGTCAGTCTTATCAGTTACGTGGTTGTGGATGAAAATGACCCGGCCTTTAAAACCCCTTTAAAACCCATCGGCCCTGTTTATTCGGAAAGAGAAGCCACATCTGTTCCATATCCAATGCGCAAAACGGCCAAAGGATACCGGCGAGTGGTTGTGTCTCCCAAACCCGTCAGTATTGTCGAAAAACGTGAAATCAAAAGACTTATCGAGATGAACTTTATTGTTATCTGTTGCGGAGGCGGTGGAATTCCCGTAATCCGTGAAGGACGAGCCTTCCAAGGAATTGATGCGGTTATCGATAAAGATTTGGCCGGCGCGAAATTAGCAGAGGAGGTAGGGGCGGATGTTTTCTTAATCGCAACAGATGTTCAAGGGGCTGCGCTTAACTATGGTGGTAAGAATCAAAAATTCCTTGGCTCTGTGACTCTTGAACAAGCTGAACGATACATAAAAGAAGGCCACTTTGCTCCGGGTTCCATGCAACCCAAAATAGAGGCAGCTATGCAGTTTGTTTTAAACTGTGGTGGAAGATCTGTAATCACTTCACTTGAAGATATTGAGCAGGCCGTTGCCGGAAAGGCTGGAACTGAAGTCATTCAAGGTGGTCTTGAGTTGCCGGATAGCGAATCAAAGGGGTAAAACAGGTTTCAGACGATCGGACAAGTTAGGGGCTTCGCCCCAATTGGAATGCTGGAATAATGGAATAATGGAATAATGGAATAATGGGTTCTGGGATAATGCAATATTGGGTTAATGGTAAATTTTGTGTTGACGATAAAATTAAAAATGGCTGATATCCTTTTAAAAAACCAACTTTCCAACTTTCCAATATTTCATTATTCCATATTCGAAGCAAGCGTTCAAGCCTAAAAATGTCTCATATTTTCATTAAGTTGTAGAAATTCCGAGACGTTAAATTACCTTGTATGATGTTTTGACTGACGGTCTATTCTACCATCAAGGGCGGCACGTATTCGATTTCGTTCGGCTTTTATTTTACGAAGCTTATCTTTGATTTCTTCTTTTTTCTCCGGCGGTGCATTCTTGAACTGCTTTTCAATTTTTTCGACTTCTTGCAAAAGACGATAAAGTTCTTGGGCAAGCATTTGGATAGACATGACTTTTTCCTGCAATCCCTGAAAAAAATTGACTCAAAACTCAATTAAGGCCTCGTAATAACCGATATAGCTATCGACCGGTATTGCGTCAAGAATTTATATGGGTTATATAGATACGACTGGAATGTTGGAATAATGGAATACTGGAATAATGGGTTTAAGGCAAAAACTTAAATTCTATAAAACCCATTTAAATTCATTAATTTATAGAAATTCTGAGATGTTAGAATTTGGAGATTACAATGCGCATCGGTATAGGATATGATGTTCATCGACTTACTGCAGGGCGGAAACTTGTTCTGGGCGGGGTTGACATTCCTTTCGAAAAGGGACTGCTCGGGCATTCGGACGCCGATGTACTTGTTCATGCGGTATGTGACGCACTGTTGGGCGCTGCAGGTTTGGGCGATATCGGCTTACATTTTCCGGATACCGACCCGGAATATAAAGACATTTCCAGCATAAAGATTCTTGCCAAAACTTATGAATTGGTCAGCAGCAGGAATTTTAAAGTCATGAATATAGATTCGACGATCTTTGCCGATGCTCCAAAACTTTCCCCATATAGAGTAGCAATGCAAAAAAACATTGCCCGAACAATTGAAATCGAGCCGGAGTGTGTTAATGTAAAAGCAACAACGCTCGAAGGTCTTGGAATGATCGGAAAAGGGGAGGGTATCGGGGCCATGTGCGTAGTTCTCATTCAGTTGCGGAAGAAAAACGAATAATTATCCGGATTAATCCATCAAAACAGGAAAAGAATTATGGCGCTTCGCGTTTTTAATACATTGGGCGGGAAAAAGGAACTGTTTGAACCCTTAGAACCTGGCAGGGTCCGTATGTATGTTTGCGGTCCTACCGTATATGACGCCTCTCATATCGGCCACGCAAGGTCAGTGGTGGTGTTTGATGTCATCGCAAGATACCTCAAAGCAAAAGGATATGATGTGACATATGTCAGAAATTTTACCGACGTTGATGATAAAATTATTGATAAAGCCAACCAGCTCGGCATCGATTGCAAGGCGGTCGCTGAAAAATATATCACGGAATTCTATAAAGACATGGATGCCCTGAATGTTGAACGGGCCACCATCGAGCCAAAAGCCACCGAGCACATTAACCAGATCCTGCAGTTTGTTGAAAAGCTGATACAAAAAGGTTTTGCATACCGAATAAATGGCGATGTCTATTATTCCGTTGAAAAATTTAATGAATATGGAAAACTATCCGGTCGCAAACTTGAAGATATGGAGGCAGGAGCAAGAGTTGATATTGATGAAAGGAAACAAAACCCTTTTGATTTTGTTTTATGGAAATCCTCAAAACCCGGAGAGCCTGCCTGGGAAAGTCCCTGGGGTATGGGAAGGCCCGGTTGGCATATTGAATGCTCGGCCATGAGCAATGAATATCTGGGTGAAACCTTCGACATTCACGGCGGAGGTAAAGATCTGTGTTTTCCGCATCATGAAAACGAGATCGCCCAGTCAGAAAGCGTTTCGGGGAAGCTGTTTGTAAAGTACTGGATTCACAACGGCTTTGTAAATATAAATCAGGAAAAAATGTCGAAATCACTGGGTAATTTCTTGATGATAAAGGATGTTTTAAAAATTTATCATCCCGAAACGGTACGTCTTTTTCTTCTTTCCAATCATTACCGCAGCCCCATTGATTTTACGGACCAGGCTTTGGATGAAGCAAGAATTGGACTTGATAAGATCTATGCGCTTCTTGAACGTATTGAAAATAAAATAGGCGTGAAACCGGATCAAGACTTTGAAACCGGAGAATGCTGGCAGCGGTTTTCAGATGCAATGGATGATGATTTTAATTCCGCCCGTGGTATCGGCATTATTTTTGATACGGTTCGAAAGGTCAATCGTTTATTGGATCAGCATGAAAACAATTTGTCCGGACAAATCAAGCAAACTAAAACTATGGGGCAAATTCCATTACCTTTTAAAGAGCATGAAAACAATTTAGATGTCCAAACCAAACAATCCATAGCGTCCGCACTGGCTGACATTCTGAGAATCGGCGGCATATTAGGAATACTTACGGAACGACCCAAGGTTTATTTTGAAAAAAAACAGACTCGGGTCCTTGAACAAAAATCGATTGATCCGGAGGTTATTGATCAAATGATTAAAGAACGGGATGGAGCCAGAAAGGCAAAGAACTGGGAAAAGGCGGATCAGATCAGAAATCAGCTTGCCGACATGAACATAATTATAGAAGATCGAGCAGAAGGGACAATCTGGAAGATTAACGATTCATAAAAGGTCTTGTATGCCTAAATTGATCGTATGTTATTATTTTTAAATTCGTGTTTATTCGCGTTCATCCGTGGTTTTATTTAACCGCAAATGGACGCAAATAAACGCGAATGGACATGCTAAAGAAATGCCTTGTAAGCGAAAAAAGTGCCTAAAGTTATTGATTTAAAAAATTAGAAATGTAGCTCATCAAATTAAAATATAACTCAAATATATACCATATCTAAATTCATGCCTTCCTTTAAGCTAATCTCAGATTTTACACCCAAAGGTGATCAGTCGAGCGCAATCCAAGCTATGAGCAAAAGGATTTTAGCCGGCAAAAAGCACCATGTTCTCCTGGGGGTCACAGGATCCGGCAAAACGTTTACCATGGCACACGTCATTGCAAAAGTTGAAAAACCTACCCTTGTAATTGCCCCGAACAAAACTCTTGCCGCTCAGCTTTACAATGAGTTCAGAATGCTATTCCCGGAAAATGCTGTTGAATATTTCGTCAGCTATTATGACTACTACCAGCCTGAAGCATATATTCCGTCAAGCGATACCTATATTCAGAAAGATTCCTCAATCAACGAGATGATCGACAAACTCCGCCATTCTGCAACGCGATCGGTATTGTCCCGAAGGGATGTGATTGTTGTGGCCAGTGTATCGTGTATATTCGGACTCGGCGCCCCTGAAGATTATCTGGATATGCGTGTTGATATTGAAAAAGATATGGAACTGGTTCGCGACAAACTCATTTCAGATCTGGTCGCCATTCATTACGAGCGGAATGATATGGATTTTCACAGGGGAGTCTTCCGGGTCAGGGGCGACAGGGTTGAGATCTTTCCGGCCTACGAAGAAGACAGGGCGTTCCGTATCGATTTTTTCGGGGATGAGATAGAAGGTATTTCACAGATTGACCCACTCAGAGGTATTGTTAAAAAACGTTTGAAACGGACGACCATATATCCTGCAAGCCATTATGTTACTGAGAAAAGTGTTCTGCAAAGAGCCACAAAAACGATCATTGCCGAATTAAAACAAAGGGTCGACTATTTCAGAGCCGAAAACAAGTTGATTGAAGCACAGCGAATCCAAGAACGGACGGATTTTGACCTTGAGATGATGCAGGAGCTTGGATACTGCAACGGAATCGAGAACTATTCACGCCATTTAACACAGAGGGCGCCCGGCGAACCCCCACCCACTCTTCTCGATTATTTCCCCGACGATTTTTTGGTATTCACCGATGAAAGTCATATCGCCATCCCCCAGCTACGAGCAATGTATAAAGGAGATAGATCTCGCAAGGAGACGCTCGTTGAATATGGATTCAGGTTGCCGTCGGCTCTGGATAACAGGCCCTTGACGTTCCATGAGTTTGAGTCGAAAACATCACAGGCGGTTTATGTATCGGCAACCCCTGCCGACTACGAGATTGAAAAGGCAAAAAACGAACTTGTTGAGCAGATCGTAAGGCCGACCGGCCTTATTGATCCTCTAATAGATGTCAGAAAAGCTGAAAACCAGGTCGATGATCTTTTTGAGGAAATTCTGATACGCCGGAAAAGGGATGAAAGGGTTCTGGTAACGACCCTTACAAAGCGTATGGCGGAAGATCTTACAGAATATTATGCTGATTTGGGGGTAAGGGTGCGGTATCTTCATGCCGACATCGGCACATTGGAACGAATGGATATTATTCATGATCTCAGAAAGGGCAAATTTGATGTCCTCATCGGTATTAATCTTCTTCGAGAAGGGCTCGACATTCCAGAGGTTTCCCTTGTGGCCATACTCGATGCAGACAAGGAAGGTTTCCTGCGCTCTAAAAGATCACTGATTCAGACCTGCGGCCGTGCTTCCAGGAATGTCCGGGGTCAGGTGATAATGTATGCCGATGTTGTGACACGGTCGATGAGGCAAGCCATAGATGAGACAGACCGGCGAAGAAAAATTCAAAAATCTTACAATAAAAAGTATTCAATTACACCGCAAAGCATAGAAAAAGATATCACATCAATATTTGCCGAGATGTATGAACATAAAGATGAACTAACAGACAGGGTGTCGGAGGCTGTGGCCCAATACGATTCTTTAGAAAATGTAGATGACATCATTAAAAATTTGGAAAAACAAATGGAACAGGCGGCAAAAGAACTTGCTTTTGAAAAGGCTTCAGAACTTCGGGACCAGATTAAAGCGTTAAAAAAGATGATTGTGTTCGAACTGTAACCGAAAGTAATCCAATGACAACTGAATCGCAATCCACCCATCCGCGACCCGCATCTGGTATACAAGACAAATTGGCCATGGTTACCTCCGGGCCGGGCGTCTATGTTATGAAGGATGCCGAGGACAGGGTGATTTATGTGGGTAAAGCCCGGAACCTTAAAAAGCGACTGGCTTCATACTTTACAAAATTCCGGACCGGCCCTTTGCACCCGGACATTAAAACAGGAATTCTGGTTAAGAAAATATCATATTTTGAGACCATTATTACCGATACCGAGAAAGAAGCCCTGATTCTTGAATCTAACCTTATTAAACGATACCGACCCCGCTATAATGTTATATTAAAAGATGATAAACGGTATCCTTGTTTGCGCCTGAACTTAACAAATCCCTATCCCAACCTTACCGTTGTCAGAAAAATAAAAAAAGACGGGGATCTCTATTTCGGTCCCTTTGCATCTTCTGCTGCTGTTCGAGAAACGCTCAAAATAATCCATAAGACGTTCAAGCTTCGAAAGTGTAAAACAAAAGATTTTAAAAACCGGTCACGACCATGCATTAATTACCAGATGGAAGCATGTCTTGCACCCTGCTGTCTTGATGTGGACAAAAAGAGATACGACGAAATCGTAAAAGAGGTCATCCTCTTTTTGAATGGGAGAACCCCCGATCTCATTCAAAAAATAAAAAAAAAGATGATATCGGCCGCAAATAAGCAAGACTATGAAAAGGCAGCAGTTCTCAGGGACAAGATGTTTGCACTTGAACAAGTCATTGAAAAGCAAGTGGCAGTCACAAATGATTTTAAGGATCGGGATGTAATAGGCATTGCCGGGTCTCATGAACACTCTATGATTACAGTCCTTTTTGTTCGCAGTGGATTTTTATTGGGGACAAGGCATTTCAATTTTTCAGAGATCATGTCAACCGAGGAGGAAATGATCGGAGCATTTATCCGGCAATATTATGAAAAAGCCCCCTTTGTTCCCAAAGAGGTTCTTATCCCCACTCAACTTGAAGACGCATCTTTGCTGGAAGAACTCTTGAGCAGAATTAAGGGGAAAAAAGTGTGTATTCTGGGACCGAAAAAGGGTGAAAAACTCCGTCTGGTTAAGTTGGCATCCCAGAATGCAGAAAACCGTCTAAAGGAATTTAGAGCTTCGGCTGCCAGGGACATGGAGATTCTTATTCAGCTTAAGAAACGACTGAAAATGGATAAAATACCCCAGCGAATTGAGTGTTTTGACATTTCCAGTATTTCAGGGACAGAGGCTGTCGCCGGAATGGTTGTATTTGAAAAGGGTAAAGCGAACAAATCGTTATTTAGAAAGTACAGAATAAAATCGGTTGACGCGCAAGACGATTATTCCTGTATGGCTGAAGTCCTGAAAAGACGGTATGGTAAAGGCGAAAAATCAAAGCCCTATCCTGATATGCTGATGGTGGACGGCGGTAAAGGACAGCTCAATATTGCGGTATCGGTAATAGAATCGCTGAAACCGGAGCAAACATTTCAAATAATCAGTATCGCAAAGAAAAATGAAAGTAAAGGCGAAACAAAAGATAAGATCTATAAACCCGGACAGGTTAATCCTCTAAATATGGGGAGGGAAGGGGATCTCCTACTTTTTTTAGGAAGAATAAGGGATAAATCCCATGAGTTCGCTATATCATTTCACCGTCAGCGTCGCGGAAGGAGATTTATCCGTTCTGCTCTTGATTCGATTCCAGGGGTCGGCAAAAAAAGAAAAGCAACGCTTTTAAAGCATTTTAAAAGTATTAGAAAGATCCGGGCAGCAACACTTGAAGAACTTAGTGCACTGCCCGGAATTAATCGTAACATTGCAGAATCGGTGAAGAAAACACTTAACCCGAATTCCTAACCCGGACAAACCGGTATTTGTCTATGCCAGTTTTTTCAAGGCTTCCTTGAGTTTTCTGACCGCGTCGGCCGATTTCTCAAGGGCGGCCTTCTCTTCAGCAGTGAGGGTAATTTCAATGATTTCCTCCACACCGTTTGCTCCAAGTTTTACAGGCACACCTATAAAAAGTCCGTTAAATCCATATTCACCCTCAAGGTATACTGCACATGGTAGGATTTTCTTCTTGTCTTTGAGAATAGATTCAGCCATTTCCACCGCGGCCGACGCCGGTGCATAAAAGGCACTCCCTGTTTTAAGAAGTCCAACAATTTCGGCTCCGCCATTGGCTGTTCTTTCCACCAAAGCGTCTATCCGTTCTTTTGGCAGCAGTTCTGTAATCGGTATGCCTGCCACAGTGGAATAGCGAGGCAATGGTACCATTGTATCGCCATGTCCGCCAAGGACAAATGCAGTTGTGTTTTCCACGGAAACATTGAGTTCCATGGCAATAAAAGACCTGAATCGTGCTGAGTCGAGCACCCCGGCCATGCCGATAACTCTGTTTTTTGGGAAACCGCTGGTTTCATATGCAACGTGACACATAGCATCAAGGGGATTGCTAACAATGATAATTATGGCATCAGGGGATAGTTTTGCCACCTCTTTGGTAACACTCTTCATGATTCCTGCATTGATATTGAGAAGGTCGTCCCGGCTCATCCCCGGCTTTCTGGGTATGCCGGCGGTAATAATAATGATATCTGAGTTTGCTGAAGATGCATAATCGTTTGAACCGGTTAGATGGGCATCATGCTTTTCAATAGGTGCAGCCTCTGCAAGATCGAGGGCTTTGCCCTGGGGAAGCCCTTCAATGATATCAATCAAGGCCACATCGCATAACTCTTTTTCTGCCAGTCTTTGAGCTGCGGTTGCCCCCACAAAACCGGCACCCACTACGGTAACTTTTTTGTCCATATTAATCTCCTTTTTTATTGATGGATAAGTATATTAATGTTGGTTTCCAGAAGATAAAAAGGAAAATATTATAAATTTTGCTAACATAAAACCGGTTATTGTCAATATATTTATAAGAAAATCTTTTATTTCTTCTTATTGACATGGGTGTCTAAGCATTATAAAAATTTTAAAATGTTTAATCAAAATTGAAGGTGAACATGAATATAACAAAAAAGATTAAAATACTTTTGCAGGAAGCAGAACTTTATCATACCCAGGGCCTGTTGAATGAGGCCATGGAAAAATATAACAATGCAGCAAAACTGATCCAGAGCAATGAACAGCTAAAAAGTAATCAAAACCTGATAAATGGGATCTCAAAAAAAATTCTTGCTTTGAAAGAGGATATAACCAAAATTGAAAAGGCGCCGAAAAAACCCGAAGTCTCTGCTAAGATGCAGGACCTGATAAAAAAAATGGTTTCATTGTCACCGGACAAGAACGAAGATTTAAAAGCACTTGACGGTGCCATAGCCCTGGCAAAGTTTGGCCAGATAAAAAGAGCCATATCAGAATTTAACGAACTCATAGAAACAGATTCACTGCGTGTTGTTGCTGCCAAGAGTATGCTAAGGTGTCATATGGCGCTTTCCTCAATGGATGAAGCTGTTGCTCAGTATGAGCAATGGATTTCAGACCAAAGATTTTCAACGATTCAGTTGGATAAATTACGTGTTTTTCTTGAAAATATTCTAAAAAAAGAGGGTGTTGAAAAAAAGCTTCCAAAGAGAAAACCACCCAAAGACAGCATTGATGTGGCCAAGGTTAAGGGGCCTGAAATCAAAGATGATGATATTATCGATATCAACTCCATGGGGATAACCATTTATAAAGGACCTCTAAAAGGGGAGATCGTCGAATTTAAGATAAGATTTCAATTGGGAAACGTGGTCAGCCTGCTTATTCCAATCAGAGACAAAGATTTAATCGATGTTTTTAAAGTTGGGGATAGGATAAATGATATTCAGTATTATTCTGCCTCTTCTCTATTTAATGGTTCTGGAATAGTTACATCGGTAAAAGAAATTAAAATCGGTCCATTGAGGGGAGATTATTACGTGGATATTAAAATTATATTAAATCAACCCTAATCCTAGTTTTTTGTGCAAAATGACGGTTACGTATCATGAAACAAGAAAGGCCTTGAAGAATTTAAGAAATATTTGTAAAATGAATGTTTAGCATCATATTGGGTTGGTTTAACATCTCTTGATCTTTTGATTTGGGACTGATTATATATGGCTATTTTTAATATAAAAAAAAGAGAAATAGAATGTAAAATCGTATATTACGGACCTGGAAGATCTGGAAAAACCACTAATATGGAATATATTTACAAAACATATAAGAAACAGGTTGTCGGCGAGATGGTCTCGGTTGACACAGAGGGTGATCGAACCCTTTTTTTCGATTTTCTTCCCATGGGGCTTGGACGAATAAAAGGGTTTGATATCCGGGTCCAGGTTTATACTGTTCCCGGTCAGGTTCAATACAGCTCCACTAGAAAATTGGTTTTAAAGAGCGTGGACGGTGTAATTTTTGTTGCGGATTCACTGGCGGTCAGACGCGAAAAAAACCTGCTGTCATTAAAGGATCTGCAGAATAATTTGAAAGAATACGGCATAAACATCTTAAAAATTCCACTTATTATGCAGCACAACAAAAGAGACCTGGCGGGGCAGGGCGTTCCTGTGATGTCTATAGATCAGATGGAAAGGGATTTAAACAGGCAGCTTAAGGTGCCTTCTTTTTCGGCCAGTGCGATTACCGGTGACGGTGTGGGTGCAACCTTAAAGGAATGCCTTAAGTTGACATTGTTGTCATTTAAAAAACAATTTAAATCAG
>CAZBOB010000034.1:19792-36888 GCA_964492995.1 uncultured Desulfobacteraceae bacterium
TTAAAGGAATGCCTTAAGTTGACATTGTTGTCATTTAAAAAACAATTTAAATCAGGATGAAAAATCATGGGTAATTTTGTTCTTGCGGGCAATCTTAATTTTTTGAGTTTAGGGGACATCATGCAGCTCCTCGGCTCAAATTCCAGTACAGGCGTTCTGCGCATTACCAGTAAGTACGCTCAAGATTTAGGGTTAATATATTTCTTAAACGGCAACCCTATTAATGCTTCAGTAGGATCATTGACCGGTCTTGATGCCGTCAATTTACTTTTTGGATGCCTTGATGGAGAATTTGAATTCATTGAAGAAAAAGTTACCGGTATAAATATCATTAAAAAGAGCCGGATGCAAATTATTCTTGACTGTTTAAGAATGCTGGATGATGGGCAGATTGAACAGTTGGGGCCGGTAACATTTAAAAAAAAGTCGTCACATCCTTCGGACGAGATATCAAATTTGCCGATTATCAGAGGACCGCTTGTCGATTACACGTACGTTGTTGATGAGGAAGAAGTTCGTGCCGGCAATAAAATAGTGGTAGAAGGAAAACATGGCGGCTGGTTATGGGTCATTCTTGAAGGGACTGCAGAAATTGTCAGAGAAACCCCTCAGGGACCTATGAAACTCCTCAGAATTTCTGAAGGAGCATTTATCGGAAGTATTGCCTCATTTTTATTATTAGAGGAGACTGCACGCAGTGTTGGAATCGTAGCGGTTGACGATGTTCTGCTCGGTGTTCTCGATTCACGAAACCTTTCCGTCGCTTTTTTGCGAATGTCCAATCAATTCAGAAACCTTGCAATCAGTCTCGATAGACGGTTAAAACAAGTTACCAATATGGCGGTTGATATACGTTTAAACAATATCCATGTAGACAAATTTATCAAGGACAAAGATCTTGTGTTTACACAGGGTGAGAATGTGGAACGTTTATTTACAATTACAGAAGGTGAAGCTCATATTGTCCGGGATACTGAAAATGGGTATGTGCCGCTGGCGAATCTTTACCCGGGTGATTTCTTTGGCCATATTCCGTTTCTTGATATTGGACAAGAATTCTATTCCGCTTCGGTTTTCGGATCAAAAGATCTCAAGATAAGTGAGATAGACTCTGACATTTTTGAAAAAGAATATAATCAGCTTTTGTCTACATTTAAAAATTTTATAGAACACCTTGCAAGCTGCATATCGGCAACATCCATGTTGGCTTGTAAGTTTCGGAAAAACACAGTCCGTAAAACACCAGGAAAATCTTAATCTTTTTATCAGCTTGACCCTTTAAAAAATATCGCATGCAGACAACTCAGTTTGAGACCTTTGAAAAATGTTCAATTTTGCCTGCCCAGTTAAATTCGTATTTAACATTTAACCGGGGTTCAAGGCCAAGAAAGGCGAGAATTTTAACCACAGGAATACATTGAGTATTTTGAGGATTAACTCGCCAAAGTTCGGTGGCGGGTTAAAATTTGAGCCTGTTGACAAATCCCGCTCAGCGGGGACGCCGGAATTGGGCAAAATAGGGCGTTTTGCAAAGGTCTCAGTTTTAACGTCTCAAGGGACAGGTATTTATCATCCAACACTTAAAACTTAAAATGTGATGAATTTGCCTTTTTCGAATTCATTTATATCCTGTGAAGACCATGACTACAGAAGAGAGAAGAAAACATTCAAGAATCAAAGCCCTTAATCTTATATCGTATAGTTGTATTGATGAAACTGATCAGGCTCTAGCGCAGGGAATGGGTAGGACTTTGAATTTAAGTGAAGACGGAATCCTTCTTGAAACGCATGTTTCAGTCGACCCGAAACATACTGTGGTCATGGCAATAGGCCTGGAATACGATTTGATCAATATCAAAGGTAGGGTTGTTTATTCTATTGGCGGTGGAGATGAAAGATTTGAAGCCGGTATTGAATTTATTGAAAGAGATGAAGCGACACTCGAGGTTTTAAAAAAATATATCAAAGCGTTCAGGGAGACGCAATAAACATCGAGGTTTTAACAAGTTATCATTACTAACTAGTGTCCATCCATAAACGGTAGATTTTGGTTTCCGGCAAGGCCCGAGCGAGTTTTCAACCGCAGGCATAGCGCGCTATTTCGAGGATTGAAAACGAGCGAGAACGCCGCCGGGGGCCGAAAGATGCCGTTTATGGATGGACACTAACTGATGAATGCCAAAGGACAAAGATCCATGGTTCAGGCAGTAATTAAAACCGATTTTAAAAATCTAAATTTAGTAAAAAGGGGCAAAGTAAGGGATATATACGATCTTGGTGACAAACTTTTAATGGTGGCTACAGATCGAATTTCTGCGTTTGACGTTATCATGCCTGATCCTGTTCCGGGAAAGGGGAAAATTTTGACTCAAATTTCCCTTTTCTGGTTTGAAATAATGGAGTCTCTTTTGCCCCATCATGTGATTTCCGGCAAGGTTGATGAGTTCCCTGAGATTTGTAAACCTTATTCCGAAATCTTGCGAGACCGGAGCATGCTGGTTAAAAAAGCAAAACCGCTTCCAATTGAATGTGTTGTCAGGGGGTATATATCCGGGTCCGGCTGGAGAGATTACCAAACCAACGGAAGCATCTGTGGAATAAAACTGCCTCAAGGCCTGAAAGAATCCGACAAATTGCCTGAACCGCTATTTACACCTTCAACCAAGGAAGAGATAGGCCTTCATGACGTCAACATTGACTTCGGTACGGTTGTAACTAAAATTGGAGAAACCCTTGCAGACAAGGTCAGAAAACTCAGTCTTGCAATTTACAGAAAGGGCGCTGATTTGGCATATGAAAAGGACATAATCATTGCTGATACAAAATTTGAATTCGGCCTTTTCGAAAACAACCTAATTCTTATCGATGAAGTGCTGACTCCGGATTCATCAAGGTTCTGGTCCAAGGAGTCCTATAAACCGGATGGTGCTCAAAAGAGTTTTGACAAGCAATATGTCAGAGACTACCTGATTTCCATAAATTGGGGAAAAAGGCCGCCGGGGCCTTCGCTTCCCGAAAATGTTATCCGTAATACACGCAGTAAATACCTGGAAGCCTTAAATCAACTTACCGACGCAAGTTATGCGCTTTAAACAAAAGATCGTAAAGCTTTCTCTGATCGATTCTAATGACGACTCCTTTCGTATCACAACCCAAATAAACATTGATCATCTGATGGTTTCTATTGATAATGTGGGGGTGTTGAACCTTCCTTTGTTAATAGAAAAAAATTCAGGATATAAAATTGTGTGCGGTTTTCGCAGAATTGAAGCCTGCCGGCGGCTGGGTTGGACTGATGTTGAAGCCAGGATACTCGATTCTGATACAAAAAGGCTTGAATGTATAAAGTATGCCATTACTGACAACTCTCTTCAAAGGCCTCTTAACCTGATTGAACAATCAAGATCGATTAATATGCTTTACGGCTTTTTTAAAGATGTTGGCGCGTTGGGCAAATCACTGTCGGTCATGGGGTTGCCCGACAATCCATCAATTATTAAAAAAATTAAAGAACTCTATCATCTTCCCAAATTTGTTCAAAGCGGCATTCTTTCAAATACAATTTCTCTGGCCATGGCTTTGGAACTCGGACGGCTGCAACTAGAGGCCGGAGAATGTCTTGCAAAACTTTTTCAAACACTTACATTAAGCCTGAATAAACAAAGGGAAATATTAAGCTTGGTTAAAGAGATTTCGCTTCGCGAAGATATTTCCATCTTGAAAGTGCTGGAAAATGACAATTTGCAAAAGATCTTAACTCATAAAAATCTTGATAGAAATCAGAAGATCCGAGAGATAAGAATCTATTTAAAACAGCGGCGTTTTCCATTTATAACCGCCGCTGAAAAAGAGTTTGAGAAACACGTGAAAAAACTTAAGCTCGGAAGTGAAACAAAACTTATTCCTCCAGATAATTTTGAAGGTACCACTTATACTCTGAAATTATTCTTTAAAAATTTAATTGAACTCAAAGATCGTAAAGCAAGCTTTGATGCGCTTATCAAGAACCCCTCCCTTAATAAAATACTCGACAGGCGAAGTTGACGTCTCGGGAATTCTATAATTTATTGAAAATAAAAGTATTTTTTAGGCTTACATTTTTAACTCGGACATGGAATAATGGAATGATGGAATATTGGAATCATGATTTAAAGAAGATGACATTCCTCTATTTCATTCCCGTCAAGAGGAATTTTACAATAACCCAACTTCCCATTTTCCCAGAACCCAATATCCCAGTGTTCCAATATTCCAACATTCCAATTGTGAGCGAAGCGAACTAACATGATTCAATCTTTTTAAAAATTGATTTTCGAATTTATTTTCCACATATAGTTTTCCTACCTGTTTAAAACTACAATATGTTGTAAAAACAGGCTCAATATTGCTATTTTAGGAAAAATATCGGTCAAGTTTATAAAGAGACAGTATTAAATAAATAGTGTATATTCAATTGGTTATGATATTTATTTTCGCGGATCTCAGAAAAACAACGTTCGATAATGAAGAAAAAATGAATATATTTACTTGACTAAATAAAAAGCACCATTTATATAGTGTTTAATTAAATAAATATGGTTCAGTAAGTATGGGAATAAAAGAGAGGAAAGAACGAGAAAAAGAAAGAAGAAGGCAACAGATAATGGTTGCTGCAAAAAGGGTTTTTTCTATAAAAAACTTTAACACGGCGACCATGGAAGATATTGCCAGGGAAGCGGAACTTAGCCCCGGCACTATCTATCTTTATTTCAAAAACAAAGAAGAGTTGTTTGCCTCTCTATCCCTGAGAATCCTCCACTATATGAATATCAGGTTGGAACAGGTTCATAAAGAAAATTTTCAAGAGCCTGAAGAGAAAATGAAGGCTTTGAAGCAAGCCCTGTATGAAGTTTACGAATTTGATCCTATTGTCCTAATTAACATGTTCCATCTTCAGTCGAGTGAAACCCTAAGAAATTTATCGCCCCATCTACTTTCAGAAATTAAAGACCTGTCTCGAAGTTCATTTCGTTCAATGGCCAAAATATTTGAAGAAGGAATAAAAAAAGGAGATTTTATCGACAGACATCCGGTGGCGCTGGCCGACATTGTTTGGGCTTTGTTTTCAGGGGTTGTTTTGTGGGAGGAAAGTAAACGCTTGATCGACAGCCAAAAGGACTTTTTGAAATCGACTCTTGAAATTGCATTTGAAATCTTTAGACGAGGCATAAGAACATACCCTGACTCTATTAATTCCGTGCAGACACTAAAAGATTTTGTTTATAATGATTAGGTTGCAATAGAATGAGGCATTTTTTAACACTTAACCGGAAAGGGGGTGATAAAACAGATCTGCTATGGAGAAGAGGTAAGGACTTGATCATACTGAACGGTTACATGATCAGTACTAATTTCTTTCTTCCATTGGCAATGGTCTCTAGCAACCGGAGATTTTGAGGATGGTTTAATACCGCAATGCCCCATGCTCCGGTAATCAACCGTAATGTTTAAAAACTTAAGGAGGTGTACTAATGCCAAAGTATGCCAAAGGCTATAACCAACCGGTAGATAGCATTCCCGGACGAGGATGGGCCGTAATTTTATCCGGAACGACCATCAACTTATGTCTGGGGTGTCTGTACGCATGGTCAGTCTGGCTCAAGTACTTAACGAACGAAGCCTACATGGTGGCCCACGGGTGGCCTGGCGCACTCACCGCTGAGCAGGCCTCTAACCCCAAGTCATTATGTATTTTAATTTTCGCATTGCTCATGATTCCCGGTGGTAAGATCCAGGACAAATACGGTCCTACTGTAGCCGGCTCAATCGGAGCCGTATTCATGGGCCTGGGTATGATCGTCGCAGGTGTAGCCCATTCATACGCCGGAATCCTCTGGGGCTTCGGTGTGGGTGGCGGTATTGCCATGGGTGTGGCTTACGCTGCTCCGGTACCTGCAACAAGGAGATGGGTCGGCCCGCACCAGGTGGGTGTCATGATCGGAATTACGGTCTCAGGATACGGAGGCGCGGCTTTTTATGTGGCTCCGCTCATCAAGTGGCTGATTACAAGTTACTCTCTCTCATTGTCATTCCTGGTGCTCGGTATCGCCTACTTTTTCATTATCGGTATTGCGGCCCAGATACTGGCATGGCCCGAAGAGGGCTATGTGCCTCCCCAACCGCCTGAGGCGCCGGCCGGGGCAAAAGCAGCACCGTCGAGGACCGTTGTGGACTGGACAGCAGGCGAGATGGCAGGGACCTATCAGTTCTACGTACTGATCGCTCTCTTCTGCTTGAACACCCAGGCCGGTCTTCTCATCATCGGTCACGCCGCCAAAATTGTAAAGCCCTTTCTGGAACAAGGATTTATTCTGGTGGCTGCAGGTGGTTTTATGAACGCTGCGGGACGGATCGGAACAGGCAAATACTCGGATATCCTCGGCAGGGACAAGGCATACATGCTCAATGCCGCTGCCGCTTGTGCCTGTATGTTTGCGCTGCCCTGGATGATCGGTATCAAGTCGCTCTTCCTGACGTTCACGGCCTGTATGATCGCCTACTGGGTTTACGGCGGCGGCCTTTCCCTGATACCTTCTTACACAGCCGACTACTTTGGTCCCAAAAACCTGGGATTCAACTACGGTCTTGTGTTCATCGGCTGGGGTCTGGGAGCATTCATGCCCAAACTGGCCGGACATATCCGGGACGTGACCGGGACTTACGATAATGCCTTCTATGTCGCGGGCGTCTTGCTCATTGTCGCTATTATCCTCGCTTTTGTTACCAAGAGGCCTATGAAAGCAGGAGAGTAGGTCCGGTTAGATTAATATTAACCATTAACTGAAAAGGCGGAAAGGGGCGAACCCTTCCCGCCTTTTTTAGCTCTGTTTATTTAAACATGGAAAACCGGGTCATTTGATTCCGGATCTTTACTAAAAGTAGGATGCGAACCTGGAAACCCCATCAAGAACCGGTGCAATCGCCTCCCTGAGAAAAGGTATTCCCGAGAAACGGTCGATAAGTACCAGGCCCAGTATAATAAAAGGCCCGGCTTTGGAAAACAGTTTCCAGACACGCTCATGTTTTTCAGGAACCAACAGGTAAATCAGCCTTGACCCGGTAAGCGGTGGAATGGGAAGGACATGGTAAGCAGTGGCGGCAACACTCAGATTGAGTATTACATCGATAACACGGTCAGTCCATAGGAAATACTTGACGTAAGCCGCAGACATTGCAAGGGCCAGGCTTGCAAAGGGGGCTATTATAGATATGAGGCACCAACCCAGCTTCTGCTTCTTGAACCTGATCTTTTGATCGTCCAACTGCCTGCCCCAGCCGAAGCCACCCAAAAAGAAGACGATGGTACCCACAATATCAAGGTTGGTTATGGGGTTGAAGTCCATATCTTCATCGCGACGCGGGTGGGCGAAGCTAAAAGCAAAGAAACGTGTAAAACCCGAGCCAAAGGTAGCGATGATAAGGATGGCCACACAATAGTAGAGAATTTCTTCCGCATCAAAGCTTTTTATGGGCAATTCAAATCCTCCAAATTTTTACTTCGATATCAAGGGAAGGTGAAAGTGTTTCAATGTTGTCGTTAAAAAAATATGATATAGAAAAATAAGGATAGGGTGTCAAACGAAAATCTGAATTTTAATTCTCTGAGGAGTCAGGGAGTTTTTTCGATTCAATAGCTCCATGAATAATCAGCCTCTACATCATACAAACTCACAAATAAGGGATCGTAAAGATAGAACAGAAAATATGGCTTTAAATAAATAGGTTATATGACTACCCGCTTAAAGGATTTTAATTATGAGCACAAAATACCGCTGTTCTATCTTAACGTTCCCTAATGTATTCAAACAGTGTATGATTTCGCTGCTGATCATTCATTACGCTATTTACAAGGCTTTATAAGAAAAACACCCCGACTTCTGAATTCTCTGTATAGGTATTTAAAATTAAATGGACGGGAACAAAGACAGGGGAAAAAGGGCTATTTTAATCATCGACAATGATCGCGCCGGGGCTGCAAGGCTTAAGAGCTTTGTTAATGAAAATGCTTACCGGGTCTATACGGCCGGTACCCTGAAAGAAGCCCGGATGCTTGCAGAGGAGAAAAGCGTGATTGTGGCCCTTTTGGCCATAGGACGATCAGGCCTCGATCCAGGGAGGATAATAAAAAGCCTGAAACGGGCAAAGGATGATGTACAAATCCCGGTAATCGTTATCTTGGAAAGCTTCGTGGAGGACCTTGTTGCCTCGGCTTTGAAGGCCGGGGCAGTTGACTACCTCACCTGGCCCGTGGATTCTCAGGAGCTCGCAAGAAGAACGGGAGTCTACGCCCGACTTAAAGAGGACCACAACTCAGTAACCGACCGCCGTAAGGGATTTCTGAAAGGGCTTCTGCCCAAACTTTCGGGCGGGTTTCATTCCCTGTTTAACGCCACCGAGCTTCTGGGGCAACGGTACGAGAAGGCGGATAGATTAGGGATAGGGAGTTTTGGCGAGGTCTGGAAAGTCAGGGACATAGAAAAAGACCCTCCCGATAGTTATGTAGCCAAGATTCCTCTGAGCAAAAAGTTAAACGCCAAGATCGAAAAGGAGGCCCGTATACTGAAGAATTTAGACGGCCATGCCGGTGTACCCGAGATTCGTGAGGTTATAGAAGAAAAAAACAAAATAGTACTGATTCAGGAGTTTGTTTTAGGAAAAACGCTTTTCGAGGTGATTGAGCGGGAGCTCGAAGAGACGGAAGTAGAATCGGTCATGATTCAGCTCATCGATGTCGTGGCTCATGCCCACGACATAGGGATTATCCACCGAGATATAAAGCCGGGAAACATAATAGTGAAGCCGGACGGCACCATAAAACTTCTGGACTTCGGCGCGGCCAAAGAGCTCAGGGACAAAGAGATGTCCAACACAGTTACGGGATCCCGACCTTTCATGTCTCCGGAGCAGATTATGGGCAAAAGCCAGAGGCGCTCGGATGTATGGGCGCTTGGAGTGGTCATGTATATACTCTACACAGGGATGTTTCCTTTTTATCATGACGTGGAGAAGGTGCTCATGGACATGATCCTTGAAGTTCCACCGTCTCCACCCAGCAAATTCAACCAAGAATTAGATCCGGAAATCGAGCGTATCATCTTAAAATGTCTGGAAAAAAACCCTGAAAATCGCTACCCTGACGCCAGAGCATTACAGAACGATATAACCGGCTCTTTCCCGAATTACGGAAAAAATATTTTACCCCTCTACTAAATCCTGCCCACGTGCGCGGCCACATCCATCACCATGATCACAATGTCCAGATTTTCACCGTGTCGGTCTTTCATGAGACCCTCTATCACCGCCCTGGGGCTGAATCCCGCTTTCTTGAACATCGTCAGTGCGCCGTGAGCTTTAAGCGGGAACTCCACCATGAGTTTCTCCAGCCCGAACTCATGGGACAGGTCCACAAGCTCATTGATCATCAGAGTCCCCAGTCCCTTTCCATGAAAATCAAGGTCCACAACTATTCTGAGAGTTCCCAGATGTTTTCGCCAACCGTAGCCTACCCGGTGAAGGGAGGCGTTGGCCACAATCCTGTTGTCTTTAAGGGCCAAAAGAGGAAACACATGATCATAATTCAGGTGGTCGAACCATTGGTCAAGCACTTTTGGGTCGGTGACGTCGTTTCTCACATACTGGAGTACCGAGGGGGTAAGCCGGGCAAAAAAATCTCCAACCGGCTCGCGATCGTCCCGGGTCATTGGCCTTAAAATTACTTCTGTGCCGTCCTTAAGCTTTCCCGTCTTTGTTAAATCTTGTATTTTTGTCATATAAGTCCTCCCTAATATCTAAATAGTGCCCTATCAAGTCCCATACACAAGCCTTTCTGCGAAGAACTCGGGAAGATTTGCATTCATTATTTTTTTTATAGTTTCTGACAGATCATACTCCACCAGCCTGAATCTTACCGTATTATCTTGGGTGTCAAAGATGAAATATGAGGACCTGGGATCACCGTTTCGAGGCTGGCCCACGCTCCCGGGATTCAGAAGGTAAAAATCATCTTGATTTAGCTTGACAGTTCCGTCTGAGGGAATTTCAACGGGCGCCACCTTTCCCCGAACATCCATGTGCCAGATCTTCCTTTTATGGGTGTGACCAAAAAGGCAGATTTTAGACTTGCCCCAGAATCCCTTTTTCATCTTTTTTAAGGTGGCTCTCGCCTGGAAAGGAAGGTCGATGTAACTGTGCGTATTTTCAGGAGAGCCATGACAGGCCAGGGCATAAGTAAAACGGCAATTTTCCGGGAGACTATTCAAAAACAGCATATTGTTTTTGGTAAGAACGCTTCTTGTCCAGAGGATAGCCTTTCGAGCAAAAATGTTGAAGCTCTCGGCAAGGCTAAGGTCGCACGCTGCCTGATCATGGTTGCCTTGAATGGAGTGCATTCCGATATCTCTGGCCAGTTCCACACACTCGTTTGGGCTGGCATTATACCCCACCAGGTCGCCCAGGTTCAGGATTCTGTCCGTTCGGTATTCAAGGTCGCTGACCACCGCCTGAAAAGCTTCAATATTAGCATGGATATCCGAAATAACAGCTACCCGCATAATCAATCATTCCGATTAAGTCGTGCCTGAACGAAAACTGTCTTTTTCGTCAATATCTGCGTCAGACTCAAATTTTAATCCTCGAAATACTACCAGTATTACTGTGGTTAAAATTCTCGCCTTCCTTGATCTTAACGAAAAATCCTAGTTTTCGTTTGGACACTAAGTATCTAAAAGCTCTTTAAATTTATTTTTCAGCCACCTGTTTAAAATATCACCGATAAACCAGCGCCCTATAATGGGAAGCAAAACTAAGGCGTAGAAATAAAAATCTCGGGCCTTAAAGAAGGTCAAAACCACAATCAAACTGACCATAACCAAGGCGGTCACTACGTTTGAAGCCAATCCTGTGAGTTCTTTGAGCTTAACAGACATATATTCTTGCAGCTCAGATTCATACAATAGTACTTTTTTTCCTTTTCTTTGCATTCTCAGGATCATTCTTTTCTAAGTCTCCTGCTTTAGTTTCTGGTGATATCAATAATGGCCCTCACAGGGGAAGTTACGGGAAAGTCCGGACGGATGATTTTTTAAATATCAATAGTAACTATCAATAGCCTGGCGGGGTGTCAAGAGCTGTTCTGAGGTTTTCTATGGTAAACGCATTTGATTTCGGTGCAGCATAGCGACGGTGTGTTTCTCTTGGAAACCGACTGACTGTTTGAAGGGCTTTAGCACGCATTAGCCCGAGCCGAATGAAATTATGACTTAAAAAATCAATGGGATAATTTAGCGACGAATGGTTCTTAATAACTCTGGCGCGGCTCGGGCTTACGGGTGCTTAAGCACAAGTTTCAGTCGGTTGGAAAGAGATATACGCCGTCGTGGAGCGCATTCCCTGTATTGGGATTCAAATGCGTTTGCCCTGTGCCGATCTGTTTTCATGCTTGACTCGCTATGTATTTTTCATTACATTCCGTTTAAAGGAGCAGTGTATAATACCATTTATTCCATTGTTAATTTCTAACCTTTATATCGATCGGCAAGTGGCACAGTTGCCCCGGGTGGCTTCCATCCGAACCCGAATAGATGCGCCTGTCGTAGTGGTTCAAAACGTTCAAGAGGTTTTTGATTCGCTTGCATCGTCAGATGATCCCATACAAAAGGGAAAGACGGTCCTTCTTCTTACCCGAAACAAGGGCGCCTTTATCAAGAAATGCCCAGGCACCCATGCTTACCGGTGCTGTAACTATCAAATTCTGCATATCGGCACATTTTGCACCATGGACTGCTCGTATTGTATTCTGCAGACATACTTTCATCCTCCGGTACTCCAGTATTTTGTCAACCATGATGACCTCTTTTCAGAGTTAGACAATCTGTTTTTGAAAAAAACCATAACCCGAATAGGGACCGGAGAATTTACAGACAGTATGATCTGGGAAATATGGACGGATCTTTCAAGCCGGCTTGTTTCAAAGTTTTCAAAGCAGTCCCATGCCGTGCTGGAACTAAAGACAAAAACAACTGCTATTGACGGGTTAAAACCTCTTCGTCATAATCGTAAGACCATTGTCGCATGGTCTTTGAATACCGATCGTGTTATTAGAAATGAGGAGTTCCATACTGCATCACTCTCCGAAAGACTCCGGGCGGCTGCAAAATGCGAATCCTGGGGATATCCGCTTGGCTTCCATTTTGACCCAATGTTTATCTATGATGGCTGCGAAAAAGAATACAGGGAGGTTGTTGAAAAGCTGTTTTCCCATGTATCGTCAAAGAATATCGTATGGATCAGCATCGGCACTTTTCGTTTCATGCCGTCTCTAAAATCTATCATACAAAAACGATTTCCCGAATCAAAGATCATTTACGGAGAATTCATATCCGGTCTGGATGGAAAGATGCGCTATTTTAAGCCGTTACGGATTGAACTTTATCGTAAGATGATTTCCTGGATAAGGGAATATGATCTTGAAGTTGTAATCTATTTTTGCATGGAAGATGATGAGGTGTGGCAAAAATCTATGGGATTTATTCCGCAAGACCGCGGCGGTCTGCCGAAAATGCTCGATAAAAGTGCTGTCAGAGTTTGCGGATTGGATGCGGGTTGATTGTGCGAAACCATCTTTTTTATTTGTCTCTATTTTTTTTAACTATTTTTTTATCCGGTTTTTTATCCGGCAGACCGTTATTAGCCCATGAATGGTTTTATGTAAAATGGGTCAATGACGGGGATACCATTGTACTGGCGGATGGTCGAGCCGTCCGTTACATCGGGATAAATGCACCTGAAATTGATCATGAAAATAAAAAAGCCGAATTATTCGGATATGAAGCAAAAAAATATAATAAAACACTTGTGTTATCCAAAATGGTTCGCCTGGAATTCGACAAAGAAACCTATGACCGCTACGGTCGCACACTGGCTTACGTGTTTTTGAGCAATGGGGTATTTCTAAATAACGTTATGATAGAACAGGGATATGCCTATTGTTTGTCCCGCAGACCGAACATTAAATATGATCAGGTGTTACTGCAATCCCAGCGGGATGCAATGTCGGCGAAACGGGGGATATGGAGTAACTGGAAAGAAAAAAAGGGAAGGTATTGGGGAAATAGAAGATCGAAACGATTTCATTATACAACATGTCCCTTTGGAAAAAGGATTTCCAGAGAGAATAAAATTGTCTTTTTACGAATATGGGATGCGTTCTGGGCAGGGTATGCTCCCTGCAAAAAATGTATGGCCGGGGGAGGTGAGAATTGACGATTGAAAATTGAAGATTGAAATCCGCCAAATACACCGAAAAACGTCGGCGGAGATGGCGGACTTTCGAGATTGGCTATTTTTTATCTTTGTTTATTTCATCTAAAAGTTTTTGTGAGATCTGGGCGGGAACTTCATCATAATGTGAAAATTCCATGGTAAATATGCCGCGACCTCCGGTAATTGACCTGAGTTCCGGTGCATAGGTCAAAAATTCGGCCATAGGCACATTTGCCTTAATGACCTGATTTTTACCTTTGCTGTCCATGCCCAGGACCCTGCCTCGTCTGCTGTTAAGATCCCCCATGATATCCCCCATGTATTCGTCCGGGGTTGTGATTGAAATACTCATGATGGGTTCCAGCAGAACCGAGCCCGCCTCTGCCGCCGCTTTTCTAAATGCCAGAGAACCTGCGATTTTAAAGGCCATTTCAGATGAATCAACCGCATGAAAGGAACCGTCATCCAGAGTAACCTGAAAATCGATACACGGGAATCCGCCAAGAACTCCCTTCCGGCACGATTCAATAATACCTTTTTCAACAGCAGGTATATATTGCCTCGGAATTGCACCGCCGACGATTTTATTAACAAACTCAAAACCTTTTCCCCTGGGAAGCGGATCTAAACGGATCCAGCAGTCACCGAACTGACCATGGCCTCCGGTTTGTTTTTTATGTCTTCCTTGAACTCTGACCGTCTTGGTAATGGTCTCTTTGTAGGGGACTTTAGGTGTGTTCAGCCGGACGTCAACGTTGAACTTTCTTTTGAGCTTTTCAATGGTAACCTCAATGTGGATCTGCCCCAGGCCGGATAAAAGAATCTGCTTGGTTTCCGGGTTACGAGTAAGCTTTAGAGCAACATCTTCTTCCAATAGTTTTGACAGTGATGTGAATATCTTGTCTTCATCACCTTTTGATTTGGGCTCAAGAGCAAAAGAAATCAGGTCGGGAAGCGGTTCTGCACATTTAAATTTTACCTTGCGACCTTCATTACAAAGGGTGTCTCCTGTGGTCGTTTCTTTTAATTTAGCTACAGCCACAATGGAACCCGGTCCGGCTTCGTTTATTTGTTTCTGTTCTTTGCCGGCAAGTCTCAAAAGCTGATTATACCTTTCATTTTTATCTTTATTAACGTTATAGAAAGTCCCGTCTGCCCCCAGTGTTCCTGAAACCACCCTGAATATTGAAAGGCGGCCGGCAAATGGATCGGCAACTGTTTTAAACACAAATCCGTAAAAAGGCGCATCCGGATCGGCCGTACATTCTATTTGAGTTTCACCGGCGGCATCAGAAGCAATCCAGGGATCACGATCAAGGGGTGACGGCATGCAGTTGACAAAAAAATCCTGCAAGAGATCAATGCCGATATTTTTTGTGGCCGACCCACAAAGAACCGGCACAAGTGCTCGCGTTAATGCGCCTTTCCGTAATACATTTACTATTTCACCATCTGACAAGGATTCTCCGTCAAGATACTGTTCCAGGAGTTTGTCGTCTGACTCTATAACATTTTCCACAAGAACTTCTCTTTCTTCTTCCACCTGATCCTGCATATCATTGGGAATGTCAATTTTAGTTGCTCTGCCTTTGGTGTCATATGTGAACGCTTTCATACTTATAAGGTCAATGACTCCTTTAAAGCCTGCTTCGGATCCTATGGGAAGTTGAGTAATAATAGGCTTGGGCTTAAAACATTCTGACGCATCTTTGAATGTACGGAAAAAATCCGACCTTTCCCTGTCGAGTTTATTAATAAAAATAACTGAGGGCAGGTCGAATTCATCTATGAAATCCCAGGCCTGTTCGGTTTGAACTTTTACGCCATCTACTGCATCTATTACCACAACAATACCGTCGGCAGCCTGCATGCAAAGCCTTGTGTCCGAAAAGAAATTCTGATCACCGGGTGTATCGATGAGACTGATTGTATGTTTTTTCCAGCTGTATTGATGGAATGCGCTGCTTAAGCTGATGTGGCGTTTTAGTTCTTCAGGCTCAAAGTCCATGAGGGTATTTTCATCATCCACGCACCCCAGTCTATTGGTGACACCTGTATTAAAAAGCATTACCTCGGCCAAAGAAGTTTTCCCGGCGCCTCCGTGGGCCACAAAAGCAATGTTCCTTAAACTTTCGACATTTTCAGTCATTTAAGCTCCTCTCTGGTAAAATTATTAAAAACGTTTCGGAATCCTATCCCGCTATAATCGAAATAAATAAAGTAAATTATTAAGGAGTGGTGTTTTTGTCTCACATACGGCCCCAGTGAAATTAATTTTCATCCCAGTACGATCTGCCAGCCTGTCCCGGTACTTCCACGGAGACCTACAAGGCAGGCGGGGCCAAGTGAACTCACTTATTCCTATAAATAAAATCCTAAAACTTAATTTTGTATATGTTCATCCAAAAAAAATCAAGCTCAAGTTACAAATTTTAAAGAAATAAAAAATTCTTTGTTTCCTTTTGGTCCCAGTATGGGTGACGGGATAACAAATTCGCACAAAAGACCTGTTCTTGTAAAAAAATCCGAAAGACTTTTAATGATCTCAGCATGCAAAACAGGGTCACGCACCACACCGCCTTTCCCGACCCTACCTTTTCCCGCTTCAAACTGTGGTTTTATCAGAGCCATGATCCTCGCATCTTTTTTCATAAACTTAATTACCGCAGGAACAACTATTTTAAGAGAAATAAAAGAGACATCTATGGTGATGAGATCTACAGGCTCCTGAAGGGTTTCGGCAGGCATATACCGGATATTTGTGCGATCTATAACAACAACACGAGAATCCTGTACCAGTTTCCAGGCAAGTTGTCCATAACCGACATCCACAGCAAAAACGCGGCTTGCGCCATGCTTCAGAAGACAATCGGTAAATCCGCCCGTGGATGCTCCCACATCCATACAGACAGCCCCGGTTATATCGATATTAAGCGTCTGAAGGGCCTTTTCTAGCTTAAGGCCGCCTCTGCTTACATAGGGGATGTCTTTTTCTTTAAGAATGACATGGTCGTTTCTATAAATCATTGAACCGGGCTTATCCACCAGACGGTTATTAACCATAACTTTTCCGGCCAAAATAAGCGCGCGGGCACGTTGCCGAGTTTGTACCAGACCTTTTTTTACGATTACCAAGTCAAGTCTTGTTTTTTTTACTGACATTACGCACAAGTAAGTTCGCTTGGCCCCGTCAGCCATTGCAAGCTCGCCCGGCATTGGTCTGAGGCGCAGCCTATGGCGGACGGGCCCGCCTGCCACTGCGAGGCACGAGCGGTAAGGTGAGACCTTTGCAAAACGCCCCCTTTTGCCCAATACCATTGTCAGGCTCAAATTTTAACCCGCCACCGAACTTTGGCGAGTTAATCCTCAAAATACTCAATGTATTCGTGCCTGCCCCGTGAAATGCGAAGCCTATTTCTCTGGGGTGGTTAAAATTTTCGCGTTGACTCGGGGCGTCCATGCCCCTCGCCCTTGCGGGCAGCTTGACAGCTGTCCAATTCTGCTATCCTGCAGAATTGTCCTTGATCTTGAACAAAATTGAACGTTTTTCAAAGGTCTCAAGGTCACAATTGGGATGATGGAACAATTGAATTGTGGCTTTTCAGTGTTCGATTATCAGACGTTTGGCTGTGTCGACTATGGTCGAAGCATCAATACCGTATTTGGACCTGAGGATTTTCTGGGGACTATGTTCAACGAAAATGTCAGGTATTCCGATGCATTGGAGATGAAACCCGGTTACCCCCTGATCACTCAAACATTCCAGCACCGCGCTTCCAAATCCTCCCTGACGCACA
>CAZBOB010000035.1:0-36867 GCA_964492995.1 uncultured Desulfobacteraceae bacterium
TATAGGACAAGATTGTGTCAATATTAATTTTCTTAGATGCTTTGAGGATTTCTATACCGGTAAGCTTTCCATCGGCAGTAGTGTCAATGTTTACGCCTTCTGTTATCTCAATAGCTCCATCTGGTTCCTGATCACCAAGCTTTATGTACAAAGCATCTACTTCTTCATCATAATGTACTTTCATTGGCTTCTTCCTTTCTTCAGCGGATAGTTCGTGATTACAGTCATCACATCGCTTTCAACTGAGACAACAATTTTTATCGGATATTTAAAACCTGACACATTTCTGATCAACTCATGATCCCCATCGCTTAAATCCGAATTTGCCAGTATTTTCTCAACGGTTGATTCCGGTATTTTATAGAGCTTGGCTATCTGTAAAGCAGAAAACTTATAATTTCAGATCATTAAGTTTTTTGTTAATAAATTTCATATCAAACGCATCAGGATCAAATTCCCCACCAACCCATTCGAGCATAGATTCATGTTCTTCATGTTTTGGGTCTTGCATTGCATCCAAAAAATCGGAGTATCCCCAAATACCCCCGCAGTCCTCTGGAGGACATACCTTTTTTCCTTTAATGACTACAGGTGATTCAGAAAAATCTAAAGGTAGAATTTTTTCGAGAACGATTTTGTGTTCCCAACCATCACCGAAGTCATATTCATAAACAAAACTATCGTTTGGATTGGAAATGATGTCTTGTAAACAAACCTTCCGCTCATCTGTTACATCCATATCAAAATCCAGGTCTGGAATTCCGATATAAGAGCTTCCAACTCTATATTGATGTAAATGACAATTAAACCATCCCATTGCTACCTGCAAAACAGAATGTAGTTGATCTAATCTGATGTTGTCTTTGACAATCAATCTTCTCCATATTGGAGGCTTGCTTCCTAATAAGGTAACTTTGATTTGATACAATAATTTTGATTTTTTATTCTTCTTTATCACTGTAACCTCCATGTTTAAGTTGATTGCCAGCCAACGATGTGCTCTCCTGCCGGGGAGCGCAGAGCGAAGCAGCGCGATTCTCCGTTCAGGAGCTGTAACTGGTTGGCGAAGCCTTTCCCCTCAGCGTATGTTCCTGCATATTCGTTCGGCGAATGGCCTCCGTGCGGGGCCGGTCCATTAGGGGCTTCGTGGACAATCCATGGTTGACCTCTTGGGCCATGCGAAACCAACTCACGTCTGTGCCCCGCCCGCTATGCCGTCACGGAGTTGACGATACCGAGTAGCCAACGGCTGCGGCAACCTGATTCCAATAGCGTCTGCCGCCGCCAGAAGAATCGCTGCCGATTTGCCGAAACACTCTGATTCCATGGAGCAGGCCGCTTCGAGTGCTGGGCCTGAGACGTTCGGCGTGCATAGCGCGAACCGCGCTTGGGCCTTCTGTGCCCACGCAGAAGCGATCATCCTTGACAATGCCTCCTCGACGTGCTGACCCCAGAAGCTACTCTGGGAAAACCGATCGAGGAGGAATACATGCGCCTGGAGGAGGTCCGGGAACCCGACATCTGACGGTCTCTGTGAAATGAATAGGGATGCAAGCTGTCGGTCCCGTGGGCTGGCTTCGTTGTTTTGTAAAACTATGCGCAACTCGGAAACTGAAGAGCGCCTAAGCGCTTCAGCGGTGTATAGGTACATCACCAGTTCTTCGGCCCAGGACAAATTGGCAACTGAGCTCCGCCATTGCTCGATATACTTAGAGCAGGCGCTGGAAGTCCCTGCCACACAAGACAATAAAAGGGCAGCCAGGAACGGCCCATCCAGAAAATCTTCGTCCAAGAGAGTTTGCCTCACTTGCTCTTCAGACATAAGCTGGTCGGCGGTGCTCCAGGGCGGCTTCCCATTAGCCATCACCGTTTTCGATGCCACGTAGGCTCGAACCATCTTGTCGATGAGGCCTGGAAGGCGACCAAGTGATTCGGACGAGAAGGTTTCCTTGATTCGCAGCAGGCTCATGAACATCGCGATGACCGGTACCTTCATCTTATCCAGCCTTGCTCCATACTTCGCGAGAGCGAGTGGCTTTGCTTTGAGGGCATGCTCTATACGTATGAGGAAGTACAACGTCAGTTCGAAGGGGACATCCGGGAGCGTTAGGATTTCTTCACTGCGTTTTGGATTGCTGCACATCCCGGCAAAAGGCTTCGTGAGTTCAGGCGGAGGTTGGCTATTTTCAACAACATTGCGGATCCAACTGATTGTGTGCGCAGTTACGCGGAAGACCCAGAACTGACCTAGATCGCTCTTGCTCCTCTCCATAGCGTCAATCAGTGCTATCGAGCTCCTGAGTGATTCCAGCATCTCTTGGGAACGTCCTGCCTCCCAGTAGGCATATGCTGCATCCGTCAGGAATGCAGCCGCGAAGACGGAATCATCCAAGGCCGCCGCACAATTGTGCCCTCGCTGAAAGAACTCAGCAGCGAGATCCCATCGGTCGGTACGTGCCGCAGCTATTCCTGCATTGCGGAATGAAAAAAATGGCGCGTGCAGTATCCCGAGCTTACCATCGTCCCGCCCCTCCAATGCACGGTCGAAGACCGCCACTGCCTCGTTGTACCGTTCGCAATTCAGAAAGACTGTCCCTCGCTGCTCCTCTATAATCCAGGAATGCGAAGAAAAGCGCTTTGCCGCTTCATCAAGAATAGCGAGCGCATCGTCACGTCGGTCGAGATGTTCATCCAAAATTATTGAGGATGTCCGTGCGGCATAAGCCCCGAGGGATGGTGATTCCCACTCGGTCGCAAAGTCCATGGCCTTGCGGAGCACTGACAAGCTATCATTCCAATCAGGCTTCTCGGCCCTGAACTCATTGAGGAACGCGTTGTCTACATATACGGAAGCGTAGCCTTCAGGCATATCGAAGGCCCCCAGCAACTCCTGCCGGAGTTCCTCGGTCAATTCAGAGAGGCCTTGGAGACACTCTTCGAGGTCCTCCATGCTCTGACATCTCATCCCATTTATGCCAAACAAATTGGCCAAGGTATTGACCGTTATTCCTTCCATGTTGATCTGCGTGAGCGGCAGGGAGTCGAAAAGTTTCCTATACTTAGGGGCCATCATCGCCTGCCGAACAGTGTCAAACTCCTTGAAAAGCCGCAAAACACGACGTAGCGGGATCGGGGCCTGAGCATAGATCAAGCCACTGATGCAAAAGAGCATCCTGGAGACAAGACTTCCCGGGCTCTGGTCGATCTGAGTTATTTCTCGCTCCCATGCGTCCAGAACATGGTGAGCTTTCTTTGGTTCAGCGGCGGCACACAGACGAAACTGTATCGAGCGAAGAAGCAAGCTCAAAAACTGATCGCTTTCGAAGATCGGCCCGCTTCCCTCCTCAACGCATACCATTAAAAACCAAAAAGCAATTTCTCCCAAGGCCTTCAGGACTTCCTCAGGTGCCTTGGTCACCAGCGAAATCCCCAGCCCCGTAAGGGCTTGCTTGTTCTTGCCGAAGAATGCATGGAAGAGCGCATGGGAACATTCTGTGATCGACAACTCCTTTACCGTCAGGATAGCGTCAGCCAACTGGAAATGGATGCTTTCGATTGTACTTCGAGACCATACATCCGTTGCAGCGTTCTTCAACAACGGTGAGAGTTCGAAACGATTGCCGGACGCCCTCTCTATCCATGGTCCTACCAAACGGTCGAAGAGGTCACCTGGGTGAGGCAAATTCGCGTTCTCACCAAGTAGGACGATGTGTTCTCGGCGGAAAGGAGTCAACGCCACGCTGGCACGGTACAGGAGATCCGTCTCCTCGGGGGCGAGAGCGTCTAGCAACTGCCTCGCCTGTTGCTGCTGTTCTCTGACATCCTCCGGAGTTTTGAGCATGGAATCGGCCGAGGCTGTTGGCCATCCCTGTCTCGAGAGAGTGATGAGACGCGCATGCACGAGCTGGGGATGACCCGACGTGTGAAGGTAGGCAACCTTCGCTTGGATTTCCGCTTGCTCTGTAGGGCAGCCTATCTGCGCGCACAGTTGCTCTATCTCATTCTTGTCGAAATCGGGCACTAATAATTCAGAAGGGATCAAAGATCCCAAAAGATTCCGCACGCGGGAGGGAACATTTTTCCGACTCGTCGTGACCACGGAAATCTGTCGTGCTTTTGCTGTGTATGTCAAGCCTGCAAAGACTTGCTCCCATTCTCTGACAACCCCTGGCTCGAACGGAAGGTCGTCCAGCACTACGTTACAGTTGAGTGGCAGGTCGTCGATCAACAAAGACACTTGTACCAGAGCCCATGTGAAGCGTTCTCCGTGAAACGGCGAGAAGGTGAACCAAGCCCAGTCTCCTCCTTGTGCCCGTGCCGTGAGCTTAGCGAGTGTTGTCTTGCCCATTCCGGTTGAGGCAGTTATGAACAGAATGCCATCTCGTTGAAGAATGGATTGACAGCTATCCAATAGCGTCTGCCGTGGTGCCACCTCCGGAGGTAGCGGGGGCGGTAATCCGGGAGAGAGCACATGTACCAACGGCTGGAAAGATACCGACACACCTGAAGGAAGTACAGCTACCATTTGGGCTCCAATCCCTTGGATGGCCTGCAATTGCTGAAAATTTCGCCTCGGTATGCGAACGCTGGTCACCTCCTCAAAGATCAGGGCAAACCGAGCATAGTCAAGCTGGCGGTCTCCGTATTCCTTCCGAGAAGCAACGGTCAGAACTTCACGCAGCAAACGGTCAGTGACTTTTGTACATTCAGAGGGGAAAACTCCCAGCTTGTCACCATACGTGATCAGTTTACGGTCGATTGCAGCCGTCACGGCTTCCACGGGAGGGGCTTCAGTGAGCCACTGCATAGGAGATATCAGGCAATCATAAATATCGGAAACCTCAGCGACTTTGAGAAATTCGACCAGATCCGTCGGAAGCCTCTGCGCTACCACAGCGTCGTCACTCAGGAACTCAGCCAGCTTCTTGACCGTTTCCTCGTTGCCGCGACACTCCTGCCAAACAGCCAGTCCCTTGCTTCCTTTGCCAAACGGGTTCCTCTGTTCCGTCCCAATGGTGGAACGCGTCAGGTAGGTGAACTTGATGGTCTTGCCTGGGTGTGTTTGGCGGAGGTGCCAGAAGCTGGCGATGGCGTCCGTGACGCTTTTGGTCCGAAGTGTTATATTTCCACACGTGTCCTTAACCTGAACAGGGACGCCAGATTGGGGGTCAAGAACGTCAAAGTCCTCTGCGCCTTCCAGGTACAGCACCTGATCGTTTCTCAGCTCAAGCCACGCATGGAGCGCCTGCCAGGCTTGATACACATAACCACGCAGGGAATCTGTGGCCTGCCGGTTGGGGTCGGCGTCGAGCTTCCATGTCGGTTTGCTATCCACCATCGGTTAGTAACTCTCCCGCGAAGGCTTTCAGGGAGGCCTCGGGGTCACCCTACGCACAATACATAACGAGCAACAAAGCCCAATGCGTGGGGAATCCCGATTCCTCCAATTCCATGAATATGTGCCAACATTGAGTAGGCGGTCTAATAACCGTAGTTAAGTACGACTAATTGCCGCCACAAAATTAAAAAGGATAAACAATATAACGTGTTAGTATTCACCGTTGTTTTATATTGAAATGTAAAATACGGTTAAGATGCAGCATATTTCCAATGAATTAGCTTTGCCTATTCCATTGTTTTTCTGGCAGATCTAACTTCGTAAAGGGCTTGGGCTTCACAGACTTGAAGTTGACCTGAATTGTCGGCGATCATTTTTTCAAATATCAATTCAGCACTTATAAACAGGTTGCTGCTCTCTTTTTTAAGATATTGTGCAGCCATGCGACAATATTCAGGATCAATATCTATTCCAATACTGTTCCTCCCGTATCTCAAAGCAGCAATCATTGTGGTTCCGGTACCGCAAAATGGATCAAGAACTGTATCATCATGGAAAGAGAACATTCTAACCAAACGTGAGGCAAGTTCAAGAGGGAAGGGGGCTGGATGTTTTCGAGTAGATGCACCGGTAATATTCCAAATTTGCTGGAACCAACGATTAAAATCTTTTTTGTCGATTTTGCTAAGCTTTCTCTGTTCTTGAGTAGGCTTTCGATATCCTCCCGGCTTTCTTTGCATTAAAATAAATTCCATATCATTTTTAATAATGGCATTAGGTTCATAGGGTTTTCCTAAAAACTTAGATCCATTTTCGACTTCAAAGCTGGCATTTGAAATTTTATGCCAAATAATTGGATTTAAATTGTCAAAGCCTATTTTCCGGCATAGAACACAAATATCTGAATGTAATGGGAAAACAAGATGACGGCCAAATTTTCGCCTTGAAACGCATACGTCACCTACAATGCATACAAGCCTACCGCCTGGCACTAATATACGAAACACCTCACGCCAAACCTTTTCAATCTCAGATAAAAAGGATTCATAATCATTAATGTGGCCTAATTGATTTATATTTTCGTTATAACGTTTCAGATTCCAGTATGGAGGTGAGGTAACAACGAGATGTATGGATTCATCTTCTAAGAAGGACAAATCTCTTGCATCTCCATTAATTAATCTTTGATAGGTATGAGTTGCTTTTTTCTTCAAATGAATGCTCCAACATGAGAAACAAGCGATTTGGCGAAAATTAGAAACGAAAGATCAGATGCAGGTTTTTTATAGGAGCCCAAAAGACCTGTTTCGCTATCTGACGTTATGAATGATGCCGATGTATAATGACGTTCAAGAACGAGCTTGCGGCAAAACAGCTCGTACCTTTTCATATATGAAGCCCCTACAAACTCTTGAAACACTTTGAAATGGGGTTCTCTAACCCTTACCGGTCGATTTGAAGCATCACAGTCATCAAGCATAAAGAAATACCCGAGAAACGGCTGAGCTCCTACATTAAAAGCTCCTTCTCTGAATGCCGTCCAAAGATCAAGAGCACTTCCCATGGCTTCCTCGGTCCTATTGTTAAAATTGTTTCCGAAGGAAGGGCCAACTTGGGATTTTGCTTCAACTGCTGTAATCAAATGACCATCTTTGACTACAACCAGATCCCATTCTTTGGTGGGGCGAAAGAAACCCGGCAATTCAAGCCGCCTTTTTCTGAAAATATATCTTTCATCCATACCGGCATCAACAATTATTTTCGTAAAAAGATCGATAAAACCATCCATTTGAGCCCCGCCGGTCACTGCGCCCCTTAATCCTGCATCAGCAACCCCTCTTTTTTTCTGTTTTTCTCTTTGGGCTTTGCGTGTCTGCCAGTAATGAGAAACTGCGCCGGAAATGTGTTTTCCAATATTATCAATTAGGTCAGTCATTTTTTTTCATTTACCCTTTATTTTTTATTTTGCTGGCCAACGTGCGCGAACCGGGGTTCCGCTCAACTCGGCAATACGCGGCTGTTTTGCCCCATAGCAGTTTTTGTTAAATACAGTGGCTGAATTTTGCACGAGTCGGAGGCTTTCATATACAAAGCCTCTAGGGATATTGAAAATGAGTCTAAAACTATGAAAGTGCTGGAATATAAAGAGATGAAACTATATTTTGTTTTGATTGTGCTTTTGGCCTAATTAAAGATCGGCTTAACTTTGCATATTATCGATGAATAGTCAATATTTGACTTTCGACAGCTAAAATGATTACGATTTAACATCATTATTAACATTGATGAACTCGTAAAAAGTTCGATTTGGACGGTCTCGTAAAAAGTTCAAATTCAAGGCGTGCAAATTTTGTAATCATGAGGCGTACTTTTCGTACGTTGAATGGTTACGAAATGCAGCACAACGCAGAAGTTGGACTTTTTACGAGACCGTCAACATTGTGTCACAATTTAAAACGCTCCGTTTAGGTAAGAGGTCATACGCATGAAAACAAAGATATTACTGATTCTGGCAATACCATTTTTGTTGGCTGTTCAGAGTTACGGTGCTTCGATCACACCGGTTGATCTGCCGTCACTGGTGTCTTCCGTTAAAACTATGGATGCCCTGTCATTTTGCGGGGAGCGGGTCCCCCTTGAGAATCAAGACATTCAGGAACGATTTGAAAAAGAACTTCTGCTTTCAATTTGGGATCGACCTCAGGTGATTCTTTGGCTGAAACGTTCCCGTCGATACCTGCCGTATATTGAAAAAATGTTGAAGGAAAACCGAATGCCGGACGATCTCAAATATCTGGCCATTGCCGAAAGTGCACTTCGACCCCATAGAGTAATCTGGGACAAAAGAAATATATAACGATCGTGCAGAACCTTCATAAGCCTTACCATATGGCGACTATTTCTCTATCACTCTGGTGGTTCATCAATAACTTTCTCATCGCCAAGGCATGACAAATTAGATACATGACATATTGATTTTGCTGAATTTAGCTTAAGGATCCATTGCTCTATCCACCGAAACGCGGGCCATTAACTTCTTCCTTAAAAAAGTTCTCAACATGGTCATTTGACAGATTCACTGATCTATAAGTTTTCAACAATTGTTGAAAACTTATTTTTTATTGAAAATACCTATTGACAGATCATATTTTCATTGTTTAAAATATTTTCAACAATTGTTGAAAAGGATGAAAATAATGAAATATAAAACTTTGAGACTATCTGCCGGCAAGGCCGTCAAAGACTGTCTGAATGATATTCCGTTTATTAAGGTGATCAAAAGTGAAACTTTGTTGAATGACGCAGGTCCGGATTACATTCTTCACTTAGAAACTCCTTTTGGGCGGAAATCAATTTATGTCGAAATAAGTGCAAGCGGCCAGCCCCGTTTTGCACGTATCCTAATCGAAAAGGTGAACCTTCTGACTGAAGACGCCAAGATTTACTGGATGTTTGTTGCGCCTTACCTATCTGAAAAAACGGCTGAAATGTTACGCAACGCCGGTATGGGATTTCTCGACCTGGCTGGAAACTGTTTCATTTCATTTGGTGGTCTTTACATACAAAAAGAAGGCAAAAAAAATCCATATTTGAACCGGCGCAAATTCAATTCCTTATTCAAAATAAAAGCATCCCGCGTCCTGCGAGTATTATTGTTCAATCCAAACAGGTATTGGAAAATTGCACCATTGGCGAAAGAAGCCAAAGTAAGTGTCGGGCATGTGTATAATGTCAAAGAGGAATTGCTCAATCGTGAGTTGGCTGTCGTCGACAATAGAGGGATGAGATTAAGTGAGCCAAAAAGTCTCCTACAAGAATGGTGCAACAATTATCAATTCGAAGGCACCCAATTTCAAAACTTTTATTCGCTTTCAAAAATGGTCCAATTGGAAAAACAAATAGAAGAGTTTTGCAGTAAACGAAAAATGCGATATGCACTTTCGGGTTTCGCCGGCGCAACCCGGTTGGCGCCTTTTGTCCGCTACCATAGAATCCATTGTTACGTGGAAAACAGCATTGATGATTTGGTAAAGAGTCTGGATCTTAAATCGGTGACCAGTGGGGAAAACATAATTTTCATGAATCCTTCCGATGACGGAGTGTTTTATTATACACAGCGCATTGAAGGGGTACATCTGGTTTCCCCGATACAGCTTTATCTCGATTTAAATACTTTATCTGATCGGGGAAAAGAAGCTGCCGATTTCATTTATAATGAAGTCATAGAACCAAAATGGGAAAAATAAAATGACTGGGTACGGCGATCGAGTCATCAGAGCCACTCGTCAGGTTCTACTTGAAGTTTTTCAGCTTTTAGAAAAATTTAAAGAAAGTCTTATTCTGGTTGGGGGCTGGGTGCCGATTATGATTATCCCGGATGCTGAAGACAAACATGTAGGTACCATCGATGTGGACTTGGCCATAAACGACAGGACTCTTTTCGAAACCGGTTCTGCAACTATGGAAGAGATTCTATTATCCAATGGATATCGGCAAGGTGCAGAACCGGGTCGATATATGAGACAAATAATTATTGATGAGCAGTTGATAAGTGTGCCTGTTGACTTTTTCACCAGTGAACAAAGTTGCATACCCAAAAATGAATTTTTCGATATTACCGGAATCAGTGCTATCGCCGCACCGGGTTGCGAGCTTGGTTTTGACGTTAACAAGAAAGTAAGAGTTGAAGGTGTGCTTCCGAATGGGAAGCCGTATTCGACGGAAATCAAATCCGCCGGAATTATGGCTCTAATTGTTATGAAAGCTCATGCAATGAACATTCGAAACAAAACAAAAGATGCATATGATATCTGGTTCTGTCTGGCCAACCACCCAGATGGGGTTGACATCGTGGCGCAGGAGTTTCTTTCACATTTAAAAAAAGCCAGTGTAAAAAATGCACTAACTTTGCTGTCTAGATATTTTGAATCTATTAAGGCCCGAGGGCCAAAAGATGTTGTATCAGAAGAAGGAACGAGAGATCCGGATTATAAGGCATTTTTGCAACAAGACGCGTTTCAACGCGTACAGGCATTGCTAAAAAGCTTAGATTTTGAAATGGATTGATTGCTAAAAGATGCGACTTTAGTATCCTAAAGGTTGAGGAGTTTTGCGGGGAGCGGGCCCCCCTTGAAGATCGAGATGTTCAGGAACGATTTGAAAAAGAACTTTTGCTTTCAATTTGGGATCGACCTCAGGTGATTCTTTGGCTGAAACGTTCCCGTCGATATCTACCGTATATTGAAAAAATGTTTCGGGAAAATTATGGAGTTTTTAATGGCTCCTGGTTCATACCGCTTCCATGGCCCCAGTGAAATAGAAAAAAGTTTTACCCCAGTACGATCTGCCAGACCTACGGGGCAGGCGGGGTAAAAATGATGGAATGATGGTCAAAAACGTATAACTTCGGTGTGCGGATCAAATTGTCATTATAGGTCCGGGACCGGACCAGGACAATGGGTTGAAATTACAATAAAAGTCTTGGATATAGTTTGTATTTTTTTTTAGAATGGCTATTTTGATATGAAAATGTTATTTTAGTTTATTAATTGTGAATTTTGTGCTTTTTGTGGCAAAACTTTTTTATTTTCGCCAACAAGACAACAAGGGCTCACTCAAAAAAAGAATAACAAAATAAAATGCTTCGTGTCTTTTGTGCCGGGGTGGCAAATGTTATAGTATTTGCTTTGATACGCTATGAGATATTATCCGGTCAATCTTGATGTACGAAATCGAAAATGTTTAGTCGTCGGTGGTGGTGCCGTGGGCACACGCAAGGTAATGACGTTGCTCGACTGTGGCGCAAAAGTATCCGTTGTCAGCAATGAAGTTACCCGGCAGCTGTTTGAGCTTGCCGACAACGGCTCAATCGTTTTGAAAAAACGACCCTTTCAAATTTCTGATCTTGACAAAATGTTTCTCGCCATCGGTGCGACAGACAACCCGGAATTAAACCGACAGATTCATACCGCAGCAGAACGGCTCGGCATGCTGTGCAATATCGCAGATCGCCCCGAAGTTTGTAATTTTATTCTCCCGGCCATTGTAAACCGGGGAGATTTGATAATCGCCATCTCGACTTCCGGGAAAAGTCCTGCTTTTGCAAAAAAGATGCGAAAAGATCTTGAAAAGGAATTTGGAACCGAATATGCCGAATTTCTCAAACTTATGGGTGGAATCCGTAACAAACTTTTAAGTCAAGATCACGAACCCGAGGCTCATAAGCCTCTTTTTGAAAAGTTGATACAACGAGACCTTGTTAAAATGATAAAAGACCGCGATATTGCGGCTGTTAATTCCTTGCTTTTTGAAATTCTTGGTGAAGGATATACATTCGACGAATTAATGGCAAAATAACCGACATCCAACCTGGTTTTGAAAAATGCATAGGTGCAATCAGTGGAAATTTTGATATTTATAACCATTTTCTTTTACATGCTGAGCACGGCGGGATACGTTGCCTATCTTTTCCTGCAGAAAAATTACCTTCAACAGACCGGTTTTTATCTGATTTCAGCCGGATTTTTATGTCATACGGTATCGATCGGTTATGGGTTTGTTCAATCCGGACATTTTCCCGTAGATAATCTTCACCAGACACTTTCCATAGCAGGGTGGACCATTGCCGGTGTTTTCCTGCTTTTTCACTACAGGTTCCATCTTAAGATTCTGGGGATATTTACCGCTCCCCTGGTCACCCTTGTGATGGTCATAGCATCCCGGTTGCCAAATGCGCCGCATAAGGCCGACAGTATTTTAAACAATATATGGCTTGTTGCTCATGTCATTACCATCTTTATCGGCGAGGCGTCATTTGCTCTGGCCTGCGGGGTGGGGTTTTTATATCTTATGCAGGAACACACGATAAAGTCCAAAAATCATGGATTTTTTTTTAAACGACTTCCGTCTTTGGAACTTCTAGATACAACCGGATATGCATGTATTGTTGCAGGATTCACAATGCTCACCTTGGGACTTATAACCGGTTTCATCTATGCCAAATCGGTCTGGGGAAGGTTCTGGAGCTGGGACCCCAAAGAGGTTTGGTCAGGTATAACCTGGCTTTTGTATGCAGCCTTGCTCCACCAGCGCCTCACGGTAGGATGGCGGGGGCGGAGGGCGGCAATTATGGCAATTATCGGTTTTGCAGTCATTTTATTTACTTTTTTTGGTGTTAACTTTCTATTGCAAGGCCATCACGGAGAATTTACAAGATTGTAAATGGGGAGCTAATTGCCCTATTTCGTAAATTCGATGACGTATTTTATGTTGCGATGCCAAAAGTGCCTAAAGGTCGAAGCGAGCTAAAGTGAACTAAAGCCCGCCCTGGTGCGACTCGTTCATATATATTGATATCGGCTAAACATCATTGCAAACCTGCTTTTTTGAATATAGAGTATTGGTGATCGGTCTGGGCCAGGGTTAAGGAATGCGCTTTCAGCGCAGTCAATTTAAAAATGATAGAATACCAAAACTTTAGGCACTTTAGATCACTTTAGGCACTTCAAACTTTTAAATGGAATGAATAGACCAATTAAAATACACAATCGTATTTATGAATGTGTTTATTAAGAAATATGTTAGAAATCGTCTTATTGGGATTGAATCATAAAACAGCACCGGTGGCGTTGAGGGAGTGCCTCGCCTTCTCGCCAGACGAGACATCCGCTGTGCTGAGAGCTTTTCAAGAATCACCGGTGATCAGTGAAGGAGTTCTTGTTTCAACCTGCAACCGTGTAGAAATTCTCATGGCCACCGAGGACAAAGCCAATGCGGTTAGGGCTGCTAAAATGTTTCTATCCGAATTTAAAAAGCTACCTGCTTCCGAATTTGAAAAATCCCTTTATATCCATAAGGGTGATGATGCTGTCCGGCATATGTTCAGAGTTGCCTCAAGTCTTGACTCCATGGTTGTTGGAGAGCCACAGATACTGGGTCAGATAAAAGAAGCTTATAAAATGGCTACGTTAAAAAAAACATCCGGTGTTATTCTGAACAAGTTGTTTCATCGAACCTTTTTCGTGGCAAAACGTATTCGTAGTGAAACCGGGATCGGAGATCATGCGGTATCCATCAGTTACGCGGCTATTGAGCTGGGGCGCAAAATATTCGGCGCCTTTGAAGGAAAAAAGGTGCTTCTTATCGGAGCCGGGGAAATGGCTGAACTGGCGGTTGAACATTTGATTAGAAATAAAGTCGGGGATATTCTGGTTGCTAACAGAACGTTTGAAAACGGTGTTAAACTTGCCAAAAGATTCAAGGGCGAAGCGATCCGGTTTGAAGAGATTGCAGACAGCTTACAGCGTGTTGATATTGTTATCAGTTCTACCGGTTCAACCGATTACGTTGTTACCCGCGAACAGGTAAAGGCGATCATACGCCGCCGCCGGAATCGTCCTATTTTTTTTATTGATATCGCGGTACCCCGAGATATCGATCCGGAAATAAACCGTCTGACCAATTCATATGTTTATGACATCGATGACCTGAAAGGGGTCATCGACGAAAGTATTGAAAATCGCAAAAAGGAGGCCATTAAAGGGGAAAGAATCGTTGACGAGGCTGTCATCGGTTTCAGGCAGTGGTACGACAATTTGGATGTGCTACCCACAATTGTTGCTTTAAGGAACAAAATGGACGGCATTGCCAAAGCGGAAATAAAAAAAACATTGCACGCTTTAAAACATCTCTCAGATGATGATCGCCAAGCCATTGCCCGAATGACGAGCGCTATGATAAATAAGATCCTGCATGATCCTACACTGTTATTAAAAAGCAATGGATATCATCAAAACAAATCCGGCTACCTCGACATTACCCGAAAACTTTTTAAACTTGATGAGTAAATGGAGGACGACGTTGACAAAAACAGCATTCCTTTTTCCCGGTCAGGGATCACAATCTGTGGGTATGGGTCTTGATTTTTATCAGGAATACGTCAGTGTCAGGGAAATTTTTGACATGGCGGAAGAGATAACCCGAATCAATATATCCAGACTGTGTTTCAAAGGCCCTTTCGACGAGCTTACCCAAACGGTGAATCTTCAGCCTATAGTAACCGCTGTAAATCTGGCCTGCCTTTTTGCAATTGAAAAAGAGGGTGTCAGGCCTGATATATCCGCCGGCCATAGTCTGGGCGAATACAGCGCAATGCATGCATCAAACATCATATCAAAAGAAGATACCATCAGACTCGTTTTTAAAAGAGGTGAACTGATGCACCGTGAAGCAACCCGGTATAAAGGGGCCATGTATGCAATTATCGGGTTGCCTATAAATACCGTCGAAGAACTCGTCGCCGAGGTACAAAAAGAGGGAATTGTTGCCGTGGCAAATCACAACACCGAACAGCAAATTGTAATAACCGGAGCGCCGGATATGGTTAAGAGGGTTTCTTCCCTGGCAGCCTCCCGGGGCGCCAAAGCCATCCCGTTGAAAGTTAGCGGGGCATGGCATAGTGAATTGATAAAAGGCGCCCAGGAAAAGTTTAGTGACTTTATGGAATCAATACATTTTAGCACACCGGACAGCCCCGTGCTTTTTAATGTAACGGCTGACTATGCAAAAGACACCGATGAAATCAAATCGATCATGGCCCGGCAGCTTTGCAACCCTGTAAAATGGTATGACTCAGTCTGCAGGCTTATGGAAGAAAACGTGGCGGTCTTTGTTGAAGTGGGCCCGGGAAAGGTCCTTACTGGCTTGATAAAAAAAATTTTACCTAAGGATTATCCCTGTAAAATATATACGGTAAACAGCATGAAGCAGCTGGAGCGATTCTTGAAAGAAACAACTTGATTTTTCCTGATAATAAAGTTCATCGTTACATGAATCTTTTTCTTTGGTTACAATGGGATTCAATATCGATAGTAAAAGACCGAGACCTTTGCAAAACGCCCCCTTTTGCACAATCCCAGCGTCAGGCTCAAATTTTAACCCGCCACCGAACTTTGGTGGGTTAATCCTCAAAATACTCCATGTATTCCTGTGGTTAAAATTTTCGCCTTTCTTGGTCTTGAACAAAATTGAACGTTTTTCAAAGGTCTCGACTGTTTGCATGTTTACCAAAATTGTAAACTTAATTTTTCGTGAAACCTAAGAAAAGAGAGCTTTTTATAAGATTGTCGAACTAATTTTTAAAAATAACAAAAAAATAAATTTTATTCTTTACATAGACATTTAGTTGATGTAGGTTAAATATTTTTAAAAAATCCGACGTTATTTATTATTTCAAAGGTTTTACCATGAAAGAGAATGATATCGAGAAAAAGAATGATATCGAGAAAAAGAATGATATCGAGAAAAAGAATGATATCGAATATTTTAAAGAGTTTCTAACCAACCGATTAGAAGAACTTTTAAGTCATGCGGACAATACTGTCTCAGGCATGACCACCCCAAAAGAGAATTTTCCGGATCCAGCGGACCGTGCTTCTCTTGAAGCGGACCGGAATTTTATGCTTCGCATAAGGGATAGAGAAAACAAACTTATCAAGAAGATTAAAAAAGCCCTAGACCGTATTGACGACGGCACCTTCGGAGTCTGTGAAAAGTGCGGTGAAGATATTTCAGCGAGTCGCCTTAAGGCCAGACCGGTTACTACCTTATGTATTGATTGTAAGACCAAAGAAGAGGCTTTTGAAAAAGCCCTTGGATTATAATAAGAATGTGAACAAAAAATGTGAATATAGACCTTCATATTCATTCAACAGCTTCTGATGGATCACTTTCGCCATTAGAAATCCTCAATATGGCTCAAAACCTCAACCTCGGGGCCATATCCATTACAGATCATGACACCATCGATGGAACAAAAGAAGCCCTTGCCATTGGGATACCTCCTTCTGTTAATTTTTTAACCGGTGTTGAAATCAGCGCGGTTCCACCACCGCCTTTTTCCTTTCCGGGAAGCTTTCATATTTTGGGTTATGCTATTAATGTTGATGATTTTGTATTAAATCAAACACTTGTTACACTCCAGGAGGCGAGAAATAATAGAAACCCCCGGATTATTGAACTGCTGAATCGAATAGGGTTCGAACTTACGTTGAACGAAATACAGAAAGATGCCGGAGAGTGTCAGCTTGGAAGACCTCATATTGCAAAGCAAATGGTAAAAAAAGGTTTTGTTCAATCGGTTGCAGAGGCATTTGACAACTATCTGGCAAAAGGTCAACCGGCATATGTAGATAAATATCGTATTGACTGTGACAGAGCAATTGAAGTCATACTCAATGCCGGGGGAATTCCTGTTCTGGCCCATCCCGTTCTTCTCAAAATCAAAAATGATGATGTCCTTGAAACGCTGGTTACCCGTTTAAAGGAAATGGGCCTTAAAGGAATAGAAGCCTATTATCCTGAACACACGCCGGATCTTATTGCCCGATATACCGAGATAGCAAACCGGAACGGATTATTAATTACAGGCGGTACAGATTTCCACGGTTCTATTAAGCCTGAAATTAAAATGGGGTCGGGCAGAGGAAATTTCTCCGTTCCCTATGAATTGTATGAAAATATTGTAAAATCCCAAAAAATTTTGGTGTATTAATTGATGATATTGACCCGGCTCCATAATTTATTGAGAAGTTGCAAAATATTTTTCATAAAGAACACGAAATTTGCAATCAAGGAATTAAATGATACAAACAGATCTGTCTGAATTAACCCGTAAACTTAATTATGAATTTAAGAATACGGATCTTCTTGTTGAATCCTTAAGACACAGTTCATTTGTAAATGAACAACTCGGCACAGACCTTCAGGATAACGAGCGCCTTGAATTTCTTGGGGACGCTGTTTTAAATCTTGTCGTGGGGCACATCCTCATGCAAAGATATCCGGAGTTAAAGGAGGGCGATTTATCCAGGATGAGGGCCAATCTGGTTAATGAATCTGAACTTGCATCCATTGCCCGCGGAATAGATCTTGGTTCCTATATACAACTCGGCAAGGGGGAAGTCCAATCAGAAGGCTGGAATAAGCAATCGATACTGGCAGACACGTTTGAAGCTGTAATTGCAGCGGTTTATATAGATGGCGGTTTTGATGCGGTTTTTAATATTATTGACGACCATTTTTCGTTTTTGATTAATTCCGTAACCACACCTAATGCCAATCATGATTTCAAAAGCCAGATTCAGGAACTTGTCCAGATGGAATACAGATCCGTACCGATTTACAGAGTCGTTTATGAAAGCGGTCCGGATCACGACAAAACCTTTCGGGTTCAGTTGAAAGTTGGTGAGGTCCATGCAGAAGGAATCGGAAAGAGCAAGAAGGCCGCCGAACAGGATGCTGCCAGAAAAGGCCTTGATATTTTAAAATCCAGACCGGGTTAAGCGGTCGAGTCGTTTAGATCTTAAAACCTAAAACGTAATGAATTTGTCTTGTTACGAATTCATCAATTGTAATAATTTGGAAAAAGATTGCATTGCTTAAAAAGAAAAACACCCCTTTTGTCATTCCGATTTTTTTACCCAATGTCGGGTGTCCGCATCAGTGCGCTTTCTGCAACCAGACATCCATCACCGGTGTAACGCGTGACACTATTTCTCCGGAAACACTTTGTTTTCTGATAAATGAGTTTCTTCAATATAAAGAGAAAGATAGACGGTCTGTTCAGGTGGCTTTCTACGGCGGGAATTTTCTGGGCCTGAAAAAAGATTACATCAGGCTTCTACTTGATGAAACAACAAAATTTGTAAAAAACAAAAGAGTTGACAGTATTCGGTTTTCTACCAGGCCGGATACTATAGGCGTTGAACAGCTTGATATTATTAAGGATTATCCCGTTTCGACCATTGAAATCGGTGTTCAGTCAATGGATAATCAGGTGCTGGCTATGGCTAAACGGGGACACACCGCCTTGGATACGGAAAAAGCGGCGGCCATGCTAAAGGAGCGGAACTATGAAGTCGGCATGCAGATGATGGTCGCACTACCGGGTGATGACGAAACCAAATCCCTTATTACCGCACAAAAAATTGCATCACTTTCTCCTGATTTTGTGAGGATTTATCCTACGGTTGTACTTGCAAGCAGCCGTCTTGCCGTATGGTATAAAAAAGGAGAATATACACCCTGGTCTCTTTCGCGATGCGTACCCCTTGTGAAAAACCTTTACCTTTTTTTCAAAAGCAAAAAGATACCGGTCATTCGTATGGGGCTTCAGGCCTCGGAGCATCTTTCAAAAGAGACGACAATTTTAGCAGGGCCCTACCATCCGGCTTTCGGACATATGGTCCATTCTAAAATCTTTCTTGATATGGCCACATCACTCATGGAAGCTGAGAAGGGCTCTTGTGACAAAATTACCATAAAAGTTCACCCCCGAAGCATTTCAAAAATGAGGGGGTTAAAAAATAAGAACGTGGAAAGCCTGAAAAGAAAATTTCAAATCAAATCAATCGAAATTATCCCGGATCTTTCCCTTGCTGAAGATAAATTGACTGTCGCGTCATGAAACGTATTATTACCCAAAATATCCATGGGATGAACGGGGTAGTCATAACTTCTCAATAAGTTCCGATGTATTAAATGATCGTATTAACCCGACTCCATAATTTATTGAGATGTTACGGGTAATCTTATTTGATGATCAACAGACTCATGGATAAGGTCAAGCATTTTCCGTGATGTGTATTCTCCCACATCCGCCAGAGCGTCTATGGGCAAAAACGATAGGGCATTATTTGAATAAAGGCAGGTGACCGAAGCCGAAAAATCGTCATCGGCTTCATAGAAAATATAGCAAAGGGCTATTTTGGGCAACGGGTAGACAATAAATGAAAAATCGCCTTTCACACTTGCCGGAGCCTTACATCCGAGGAGGTTTGCCATAATTTGGTTTCTTGCTTTTTGGATTTTATCAACGTGTGGCACCAGAATCTGTTGAGTATGGGTGACGAAAGCCCCGGCATAGGGCATGCTGTTTGGAAAATCCTTAAAGGCTTTTAACGGCTCCAACATGCTTGGCTCTGGCCCGGCATGGAGCGCATACAGGGAAATCAGAATCCCGATCACGCCGGTTTGTTGGACTTCGTCCAGAAAGATTCCATCGGGTCGAAGCTCACATTTCTCACCAAAAGCATCAAATAAAAAGGAATCTCCATCCCGTTCCGAGGGTAAAACCCGTGCCAGATTTTCCGGGAAATTTTCATAAAGTCTTTTAAGATTATCCTGTACAATTTTAGCGTAATTGTTGCTCACAGATATCCTCCTCATATAAAAAACAATAGGGGTCAGGTAGCAGAACCGGCTTGATGTGTCAACCAGTTGTAATTCTTATAAACTATGCATGAGAGAGGATTCTACATTGACACCTATCTGTACATTTCCTATATTCGCTAAAACATTAACTGATTTGACTTCGCTGACAATTGGAATGATGGAAGAGAAACTGTAACTCATTGTATTTTAAGCAGATGAATAATAACTCGAAATATCAAGGAATAAAGAATTGGCCGAAACTTGAGAGGCCCCGGGAACTATTACTGGAAAAAGGGCCTGAATATGTATCCGACGCTGGATAGGTGGCTATTCTTCTTAGGACCGGATTGAAAGGTAAAGACGCGGTTACGCTCGGAAGAGAGCTCCTGAAGCATTTTGGTGGTCTCAGGGGTCTTTTGAGCGCCAGCAAAAAGGATTTAGAAATAATAAAAGGATTGGGGACGGCCAAGATTGCCCAACTGCTTGCCGCCACTGAGATTGCCAAACGGCAGTTGAAAGAAGATATTATTGGTAAAACCCTCATTAACGGACCGGAAGATGTTATCGAATACCTTTCCTTATCCATGTCAAATCTGAAAAAAGAGGTTTTTAAGATAATTTATCTGAACAGCGCCAACGTTGTATTGGCTGCTGAGGATCTGTTTGAGGGCACTGTCGATCAAACCGCTGTTTTTCCAAGAGATATCATTAAAAGAGCCTTTGAACTGAATGCTTCAGGTCTCATTTTTATCCACAATCACCCTTCAGGAGATTTAAAGCCAAGCCGATCTGATTTGTCGCTCAAAGAAAAATTAAATAACGCCTGCCGTACTGTAGACTTAACCCCCCTTGATCATCTGATTATAGGTCCTGCCGGATATATTTCATTTAAAGATGAAACTTGATTGTTGATATTTACTTAAAATTATAGTTTGTCATTACATCTATTGATGTTAAACTATAATAACTGAAAATTAATGTTGACATTTTAATTCCCTCTAATATATATTGTTCTGTAATCATGATTTATCAAAATTAAGTCGGAGGTAACTGCCATGAGCAAAATAGATCTGGAAACATTGAAATCACATTTGTGGGAGTCTGCCAATATCCTTAGGGGAGGCATCGATGCATCCGATTACAAGAATTATATTTTTGGCATGTTATTTTTAAAGCGGCTCTCTGACGTTTTTGACGAGGAATCGGAAAAACTAAAAAAGGAAAGGTATGTGGATTTGGAGGATCCGGATAATTACAGCTTCTATGTGCCGTCAAAAGCACATTGGTCATATTTAAAATCACTAACCCAGAATCTTGGTGAGCATATCAACAAAGCCAATGAAGCACTCGAAGAAAACAATCCGGAAATGCTGGAAGGTGTGCTTTCCACAGTCGATTTCAACGATAAAGACCGCCTGCCCGATGTTACCTTATCTGCATTGATTGCCCATTTTACAAAAATTTTGCTTGCCAATCAAAACTTGGAAAACCCTGATGTGCTGGGAGATGCTTATGAGTACCTGATCGCCCAGTTTGCCGATGATGCGGGCAAAAAGGGCGGTGAATTCTACACTCCCAAAGAGGTCGTAACGCTTTTGGTCGAAATCCTGGACCCCAAGGAAAAGATGCGCATCTGTGATCCGGCCTGCGGATCCGGCGGCATGCTGGTTCAATCAGTATGTCACCTCAGAGAATCAGGGCAAGACTCCAGAAATATTTCTCTATTCGGCCAGGAGAGAAATCTGGGTACATGGGCGATTTGCAAAATGAATATGTTGCTCCACGGGTTATTAAGTGCCAGGCTTGAAAAAGGAGATACCCTGAGAAGCCCCAAATTAATTAGGAAACCAGGCAAACTGATGGAATTCGACATCGTTATTGCCAATCCGCCCTTTTCTTTAAAAAACTGGGGTTATGATGAAGCTCAGAAAGATCCTCATAGGCGTTTTCGCTTCGGGATTCCGCCAAAAAGTTACGGAGATTATGCGTTTGTTCAGCACATGATTTCGACGCTGAACCCCAAAGGCCGCGCCGGTGTGGTGCTTCCCCATGGTGTTTTATTCCGGGGGGGCGCAGAGGGAAAAATAAGAAAAGGGATTTTGGAAGAGGATTTGCTGGAGGCGGTTATCGGTCTTCCAAAGAAACTTTTTTTCGGAACCCCTATTCCTGCCTGTCTCTTTATAATCAATAAAAACAAGCCCAAAAAACGCAAAGGCAAGGTTTTTTTTCTTTACGGCGCCCATAATTACTTAGAAGGAAAGAATCAGAATAAGCTGCGTAAAGAAGATATTGAAAAAATCGTTAATGCCTGCAGGGAATATCGAACCATCGAAAAATATTGCATGCCCGTATCTTTGGATGAGATTCGGGCTAATGATTACAACCTGAACATTACCCGGTACATTGATATTACTGAGGAAGAAGAGCCGATCGATGTACAGGATGTTATTTCCCAATTAAAAGTCTTAAAAAAGGAACGATCCGATGTAGAAAAAAAGATGAATGGTTATCTAAAAGAGCTGGGGTTTCAAGTTTAACCCGCATTTCTCATGAACCTTTTCAGGAATGATGAACTCGTAAAAAGTCAAAATTGAGGCGGCAAAGTAAAAAGTTCGAGTTCAAGGCGTCGCGAATTTCGTGGAATGAGGCGTACTTATGTACGCCGCAGTGAACACGGAATGAAGCACAACGCAGAAATCGGACTTTTTACGAAGCCGTCAGGATTAAGCATGTTTCAAGATAAAAGAGACATAGAAAATCGATTGAGCGCCCTGGGCGAACACTTAGAAAGTTTAACCGACGAGCCTGTTGAACTGCTGGTGTGCGGTGGTTCGGCCCTGATTGTTTTGGACTTTGTGCAACGGGCCACCAAAGATGTTGATATCCTTGCTTACGTTAAAAAGACCGCATCAGGAGATATCGAGTTCATTAACGCCAAACCTTTAGACGACCAATTGGTTGAGGCCGCCGGGAAGGTGGCCGGAGATTTTAACTTGCCGGACAACTGGATTAATGCGGGGCCGGCCTCTGCCGTCGATTTTGGACTGCCGGAAGGGATTATGGAACGAGTTGCGACCAAAAAGTATGGCCATAAACTGACCATTCACTTTTTAGGCCGTTACGATCAAATCCATTTTAAGCTGTATGCATCTGTGGATCAGGGAGCCGGGAAACACTTTGACGACCTTCTGGCATTAGACCCCACAGCCGATGAACTGGAGGAGGCTGTCCGCTGGAGCATGACCCATGATGAATCCGAAGGTTATCGGCAGGTACTAAAAGATTTATTGAATCATATGGGATATAAAGATGTCGCAGAGAGACTTTAGAGATCTGTTCCTGAAAAATGTCCTGAACTTTCTCTGGCGCCAGTGGTCAGCACTGGGCGTGCTGGGTGAGGCCAGAACCGGAGATCCATGGGTGCTCGATCCCGAACCGATGCTTCTTTTTACCCTGGAAATGGGCCGTTATGAACCGAGACTTTTTGATGAAGTCATGGACTGGCTGGTTGTTAACGGCAAATGGATTGATATCCAGCGGCTGCGGGGAATTTTGCGAGGGAAAAATCAAGCCGTTATGAACTTAATGGGTGCAGTGTCCTCATTTCTTGTAAAAGCAGGCAATGAACGCAAATGGAAAAATCTAAACAAGCACTGCCGATCACAGGATCAAGTAAGTCAGAATAACATCGAACCACTTTTTTATGGAAAAAACGGAAAGGCACACCCATTTTCTAAAAACCCGGACCCGGAGTTCCTTTTTTTTGGGTTTAACCGTCCCCAATTGGAAACACGGCGGATGACACGAAAGGTCCCGATTACCTCACACAACACGCTTCGTTTTTTATTAAGAGCACTTATGGGTCTGGGATCAAGATCGGAATGCTTGGTTTTTCTGCTCACACACGATGGGAGTCATCCTTCAGAAGTTGCCGGAGCAATCGGTCTTTCCGTTCGGGGAACACAGGACGCCCTGATAGAACTTTCCAAATCGGGCCTTGTACTTACCAGGGTGAAAGGCAAGCGCAAGATCGAGTACTGGCTTTCCCACGAGAGATGGTGGGAGTTTTTATCTAAAGGCAGTATTACCGAAATCAAAAAACCTATCTGGATCGACTGGATTGCTCTTTTTTCGGCGCTTTCCATAATATGGTCTACCTTGAACGAAATCGGTAAAGAAGGAATAACAGATTATATGCGAAGCTCAAAACTCAGGAATTCCATGGAAATAATCGGCGTCGAATTTGCCAAAAGCGGGCTGGACATTCCTCCGGTTCCCGGCAGTGATGTAAAACCGGATCAGTACGAAAAAGCATTTGAGGCATTTATCGTCAATGTCTTTGGAGCAAGATAATGGTGGAACAGATCAGCAGCTTAAAGACATGCGTCAAGTATAAAGATACACCAGTTGGTAAGGTTCCGGTGGATTGGAAGGTAGCATCCTTAGGAAAAATTGCACATCTTGAATACGGAGCATCATTACCAGATAGAAAACGCGAAAAAGGAGAGGTTCCAGTTTATGGATCTAGTGGAATAGCGGGCTTTCATAGCAAAGCATTAATAGATAGACCGGGAATAATTGTTGGTCGTAAAGGAACGGTTGGATCTGTAAATTGGGCTGACAAAAACTTTTGGCCTATAGATACAACTTATTATATTTCGAAAAAACAAAGCAAAGAATATTTGAAGTGGCTGTTTTATTTTCTTTCAAATCATAATTTTGAGCGGTTAAATATTACAACTGGTATTCCTGGATTAAATCGGGAAGAAGCACATTCTATTTTAGTGCCGGTTCCCCCTTACCCCGAACAAAAAAAGATTGCCGACATTTTAACATCAATGGATAAGGCTATTGAAAAAACAATCCAGGTTATCGAAAAGGCAAAAGAGCTCAAAAAAGGCCTGATGCAAACACTTTTCACTAGCGGTATTGGGCATAAGAAATCCAAGAAGACAATATTAGGTAAGATGCCGGTAGAGTGGGAAGTCAAGAAATTGGGACAGGTTTCCGAACTTAAAAACGGAATCAATTTTAGAAAAGAGCAAAAAGGGCAGCGGGGTATTTTAACGATTGATGTTTTAAATATGTATTCTTCGAGCATATTTATAGAACCAACTAGTTTGTACCGTGTTAACATCAATCTCATGAATAAAAAAGATTATATTTTGAGAGAAGGAGACATTTTATTTGTACGTTCATCTGTAAAAAAAGAAGGGGTTGGATGGGCTTGTTTGTTCAAACCCTTTAATGAACAGGCAACTTTTTGCGGTTTTTTAATTAGAGCAAGATTACTAAAAACCAATATTTCTCCAGAATTTTTAACATATTTTTTGCGGAGTGATAGAGTAAGGGGGCGTCTAATTTCAGGAGCAGGTCATGCTGCTATTACAAATATTAGTCAAAATACATTGCAAGATTTAGATATAGTGATTCCTTCCTTTGGAGAACAAAAAGAAATTGTAAAAGCTTTATCTTTAATTGATGATCAAATCGAAAAAGAATCAAACCACCTGGAACAATTAAAACTATTGAAAAAAGGTTTAATGCAGGTATTATTAACCGGCAAATTGCGTGTAACTTTTTAATTTCAATCCATCCCCAACACGTGGATAAAATGAAACCGAAGTTCAGCGAAGACACCCTTTCCGAACAGCCCGCCATTGAACAGCTTAAACGCCTTTAATATGAGTATATCCACGGGAAAACTTAGATCCGGAGTTGAAAGATGATTGCGAGCGTTCCTCCCGGCGGGAAGTTGTTTTAATCCACCGGCTCAAACAGAAGCTTTCTGAAATCAATCCTCACCTGACTGAAGACAGTATCGACAAGGCCATAAGACGAATAACCCACATCCAGGCCGAAAGCTTGATGGAGGCCAACCAGAAATTCCACCAGGATCTGATTGCGGGAATCTCCATTGATCAGGATATCGGCGCCAGAAGACAAAAGCAGACGGTTCGATTCATCGATTTTGATGAGCCCGAAAAAAACGAGTTTCTGGCAGTCAATCAATTCTGGGTTAAAGGGCCCAAACAAACCGACCGGCCCGATATCGTCCTTTTCGTTAATGGAATCCCGCTGGTGGTCATTGAGTGCAAGAGTCCGGTGGCCAAACAAACCGGCATCAGTAATGCCGTTGTTCAACTAAAAAGGTATCAGGAGGAAATTTCTCAACTATTTTATTACAATCAAATTTGTGTTGCTTTGAATCTGTTCTGCGCCAGATACGGCACCATTCTTTGCGACGAAGAATTTTATCATGAATGGAAAAATCAGGGGAATGAAACATTCCCCAATATGGCCGACCATCCGGCGGTTCGGGGAATGCTGAAGCTTGAGTTGATCGACCAGAAAGATCTTTCGGACAGTCCTACGGCCCAGGAAGTTTTAATTGCCGGCATCCTCAACAAAAGGAACCTGCTTGATATTCTCCAAAATTTCATTGTTTTTGAGCAGGAAAGATCCAGAACGGTCAAGAAGGTATGCCGCTATCAGCAATTCACATCCGTTAATAAGATCCTTAAACGAGTCACCACTGAAGATGAGAAACGGGGAATTATCTGGCACTGGCAGGGGTCGGGAAAATCGCTGACCATGCTGTTTGCTGCGGTGAAGCTCAGACGGGAGGAAAAGACGCTCAAAAATCCCATTATATTAATCGTGACGGACAGAATAGATCTCGATGACCAGATCAGCAAAACCTTTCTTAATTGTAATTTCCCAAACCCGATTCAGATTCGAGAAAAAGGCGGCACCCACCGCAGACTGTATGAGCTTTTGGACCGAGGTGTCGGCCAAACCCTGTTGACCACGATCTTCCTTTTCAGAAAACCGCTGGACAAACCGCTGTCAGAGGCTGAAAATATTATTGTTCTAACCGACGAAGCCCATCGCACCCAGTACGGATTTTACGCCTTAAACCTGCGCCGAGCCCTGCCAAATGCATCTTTCTTTGCCTTTACCGGAACCCCCCTTGATAAAAGAGACCGCAACACCTATCGACACTTCAGTCCTCAGGGGGAGAGATATCTGGATTTCTATACCATTCAAAATGCAGAAGATGACGGCCAAATCGTGCCGGTCAAGTATGAGAGCAGACTGGCTCGATTGCAAGTTGTTGGAAAAACCCTGGATCAACTGTTTGAGGACCTTTTCCACGATAAAACAGAAGATGAAAAGGCTCTGCTGAAAAAAAGATACGGTAACATACCGACGCTTTCCAAGGCAGCACGAAGAATTGAATTGATTGCCCGGGATATTGTGGAACACTTTAACCAAAAGATTCGGCCCAATGGATTCAAGGCCCAGTTGGTCGCAGCGGATCGGGCTAGGGCAATACAATATAAACAGGAGTTAGACAAACTGATCGATCCCGAAAGATCTGAGGTGGTCATCACTGTGGGCGCTGACGATCCCCAGGGCTGGAAAGAAAACTACAGGCGAACCCGCGAACAGGAAAACCATATAAAAGAGGCCTTTAACGATAAGGAGGATTCCCTGGAGTTTCTGATTGTGTGTGACAAACTTCTTACCGGATTTGATGCACCCATTGAGCAGGTCATGTATATGGATCATAGTTTGAAGGAACATACTCTTCTCCAGGCCATTGCCAGAACAAACCGAACCTATCCGAGGAAAAATTTCGGATTGATAGTGGATTATGTCGGTGTGGGTAGGGATCTGGCCAAAGCCCTGGCTGTATTTGATAAAGAGGACCTTGAAGGCATCTTCGGAGTTGAAGATATTAAAAAGGAACTGGCTAATCTGGACTTCTGGCATAAGAAGGTCCTCGGCTTTTTTCGTAAAATAGTCCTTAGAAAAGGCAAACCCGAGGATATCCTTCAAAAATGTATGGAAATTCTTAAACCTGAGGATATCCGGGCTGAATTCGATGTTGCATTCCGGCAACTTTCAAGGAGTATGGATTTTCTAATGCCGGACCCGATGGTTGATCCTTATCTTGAGGACTTTAAGCTTCTGGGCACCGTCAGGGAAGGAGCCAAAAACCTTTACCGCGATGAAAGTTTGAGTCTCAAGGATTGCAGCAAAAAGGTGGAAAAGCTGATCCATGCTCATATTACCAGCACCGGAATTGAGAATGTTCTAGAACCGATTCGCATCACGGCGCCTGATTTTCATGAAAAACTGGAAATAAAAGGAAGCACCAGAGCCAAGGCCAGTCATGTTGAATACGCCATCCGGCAGACAGTCACCGAAAAGGCCGCCACGGATCCTGCTTTCTATGGCTCCTTAAAAGAACAATTGGAAAAAATCATTGAGGAGGACCGGAAAGAGCGGAAAGACGAGGCCCGGCTTTTAAAAGATCTGATTGCACTTGGAAACCGCGAAAAGCAGCGGGAGTTCTTTGCCAAATCTTTGGGACTGGCTGATGCCGGGGAGTTTTCGTTTTACGGGCTGCTGTATCCTTTTAGAGAAGCAATGTTTACAGATTCTGATGAAAGACAGGTTGCCTTTACCAAAGAAATCATTAAAGTCGTTAAAAACAAAATTGTAATTGACTGGACAGACAAAGAAAATATTCAAAAAGAAATGCGAAGGGAAATCAAAAAGCTGTTAAGATCAAATGCCTGCCCGGGAGATCAAATCGAGCCTTTGGCCAGAGAGATTTTGAGCCTGGCCCGAATTCAGTTAAAAGACTAATAAAATGAGCCATATCCAGTACGGTAATAGAAAGATTTTTTACGACATTGAACGAACAAACCGCAGGAAAACGGTTGGCATTCAAATCAAACGGGGAGGGAATGTGGTTGTTTACTCCCCTTCATTTTTAACGTCTGATAATATAAAAGAAATTCTCAAAAAACGCGCCAGATGGGTCATAGAAAAGCAAGAACTATTAAAAAATACTAGTTTTTTTGAACCGGCTAAAGAATTCGTCAGTGGAGAGGCCTTTTCTTATCTGGGTAGACAATATCGTTTAAAAGTTATAAGATCTGACTCTGAAAAAAATAAGAAATGTAAACTCGTTGGCGGCAGATTTGTCGTTACAATCAGTCATCACTTAAATGGGGAAAAAGCAAAAGAACATGTAAAAAAAGCTTTATCAGATTGGTATTTTAAGCGCGCGGAAGAAAAGATCCCCGAGAGAGTTAATATATATATTAAACGGTTAGGAAAACAGCCTGAAAAAATTGAGATAAAAAATCACAAAAAACGCTGGGGAAGCTGCTCCCGGAATGGAGTGGTTCGATTTAACTGGAAGATTGTAATGGCACCTGTAACCGTCTTAGATTATGTTCTCGTCCACGAACTCTGCCACCTTATATATCCACATCACTCAGATCAATTCTGGAAAAAGGTCGGTGCAATTATTCCTGACTACGATAAGAGACGGGATCGTTTAAGGGAATATAGTATTCAAATAAGGCACTTCGATTAATAATTTTAATATAATATAGATGTTCGGCCAAATATAGTGTTGTATAGATTTTCGAAGGTTGACAATGCATATTCACAGCAGTATATTTTAATTTTATTAAGAAAAATTTATGAAAGGAAATACTCTTATGACGAAAGGTATTATGGAAATAGCTGACAGCAGCTTTGATGACGAGGTGTTGCAGTCTGAAAAACCGGTATTGGTTGATTTTTGGGCCCCCTGGTGCGGTCCGTGCAGGGCAATAGAACCGCTTGTTGAAGAGCTTGCCGAGGCTTTTGGCGACAAATTCAAATTTACGAGATGTAATGTTGATGAAAACCCGGTTACACCGACTAAATACGGGATAAAATCTATTCCCACCCTTATTTTCTTTAAAGAGGGAAAAGTTCTTGATAAGATTGTCGGTATCGTTCCTAAATCAAAACTTGAAGAAATTATAACTAAGGTTTAACAGGAAAATATGCAATGAAAAGCGTCGATTACGAGCTTGTCATTATCGGCGGTGGCCCTGCTGGGCTTACCGCCGGTCTTTATGCGGCTCGGGGCGGATTAAATGTAATCCTGATCGAAAAGATTGTGCCCGGCGGGCAGGTCATTATTACCGACTGGATTGAAAATTATCCGGGATTTCCGGAAGGAATCAGCGGACCCGATCTGGTTCAGAAGATGACCGAGCAGGTCAAACAATTTGATCTGAATATAGAAAACAATGAGGTCGTTTCCGTAGATTTTTCCGAACTGGTTAAGAAAATCACCTTAAACGACAAAACCATCACAAGCCATACAATAATTATAGCAACCGGTGCTTCACCGAAAAAGCTGGGGGTTCCCGGAGAAGATATTTTTTACGGCAGAGGTATCTCTTCATGTGCTACCTGTGATGGTCCGTTTTTCAAAGACGGTATGGTTGCTGCTGTGGGCGGTGGCGATACCGCCGTACAGGAAAGTTTATTTTTAACCAAATTTGTAAGAAAAGTATACCTCATTCATCGGAGAGACAAACTGCGTGCTGCGGCAATTCTTCAGAAACGTGCATTGGCCAATGAAAAAATAGAAATGATATGGGATTCTGTGTTGACCGATATCAGCGGTTTAACTAATGTTGAAAATATTACCGTGCAAAATGTCAAAACAGGTGATAAAACAAAACTTTCCGTTGATGGATGCTTTATATGGGTAGGTACAATTCCCAACACTCAATTCCTGGCAGATAGTGTAAAACTGGATGAACACGGTTTTATTATTGCAGGTTTAGATGCGGAGACATCAGTACCCGGAGTATTTGCCGCAGGTGATGTCAGAAATACCCCTTTGCGCCAGATCGCAACTGCGGTTGGCGACGGCGCCATCGCAGCTATTTCTGCAGAAAATTATATCGAAAACGTAAAAAAATGAAACGTATCATAGTGTTCGGCCTCATTTCGTTGCTTTTAGTTTCGGGTTGTGCATGGTTCGAGCCCAAAGAAGAAAAAACGGCACAGGAACTTGCAAGTGATGGAATGGATCAATTCAACCGAGGAAAATATACCAAATCGATAGCATCCTTTGAGAAACTCAAAGACTGGTATCCTTTCAGTAAATTTGTGCCTTTTGCGGAATTGAAAATAGCCGATGCCAATTATAATATTCAAGAGTATGAAGAAGCGATCGCAGCATATGAAGAGTTTGAAAGTCTTCATCCCCGTAATGAAGCCATACCATATGTTATATATAAGATCGGGCTCTGTTATTTCCAGCAGATAGATACTATAGACAGAGATCAGACTACGGCTAAAAAGGCGCTTGATACGTTCAATCGTATTAAAAAACAGTTTCCGGGAGATTTATATGCGATCAAAGCCGAAGAACATATCAAAAAATGTTTGAAAAGCCTTACCGGGAATGAACTTTATGTTGGACTTTTTTATTTAAAGAGCAAACATTACAAAGCCGCTTTGCATCGTTTCAAATCAATCCTCACCAAATACTCTGATGTGGGCGTCCACCAAATGGCTTTGCAGCATATTGCCACCTGTGAGGCATTAATAAAAGAACAGGAAGGGGAAAAGGTCTCTCAATAGAAAATAAACTAAACTCAATGCAGACGTTAGGAAAAATACTTTACATACTGATTATTAAGATGTACTTAACCCGGTTCGGAAAGATATAAGGAGAAATAATAATGGCCAAAATGTGTGAAATATGCGGAAAAAAACCGCTTGTTGGAAATAATATAAGCCACGCCCACAATGTGACAAAACGTCGATTTAATCCAAACCTTCAGAGGATACGGGCAGTGTATAACGGCAGGGTCAAAAGGATAATGGTCTGCACCAACTGTATAAAATCAGGCCATATCGTTAAAGCGCCATAGGTCTAACGAGCCGAAACGAAAACGCACGAAATTTAAATTAAGGAGCTACGCGTCTATTCTCTTTACTTCTTGTATGTGTTTTATCTTCCTGATGGCCGTTAGAACTCTTGCTAGATGTTCGGTATTTTTAACGGCTAGGGTAAAATAGATGTCAACGATTTTACTTTCCCGGGTTTCCGTATGTGCGCTTAGTATATTCGAACCATTTTTGCTGATATTGGAAGTAATATCAGCCAGCAATCCCACTCTGTCGTAAGATCGAATTCGAATCTTTACAGGATATGTATCTGCAATATCTATGTTCCATTCTACGTCTATTTGCCGTTCGGGGCTCATTTTCAGAGCGTTGACACAGCTGGTTCTGTGAACGGTAACTCCGTAACCCCTGGTGATGTACCCTGTAATCGGATCTCCGGGAACCGGCTGGCAGCACTTGCCGAACTTTATCAGGATATCATCAACACCCTTTACAACGACACCTTCTCTCGGCTTTTTCTTCCGTACACGGCCTACGATTTTGTTAAAGAACGATTCGTGCTCTTTTTCTTGCTCGGGTTTGGGGGTAATTTTTCGTACGATCTGTAAAGGGGTAATTTTACCGTAACCGACACTTGCAATTAGATCATCGATATACTTAAAGCCAAAATGCTCAACAACCTTATCCATGTCTTCTGATTTCAAAAGCGTATTAAAATTAAGGCGGTATTTGCGAAAAGCCTTTTCGCACATCTCCCGGCCAAGGGAAATGCTCCGTTCTTTTTCCTGGATTTTGATCCACTGTCTTATTCTGGAACGGGCCTTGACCGTCTTGACAAAATTTAACCAGTCCTTGCTCGGATGGCCCTTCTTTGATGTAAAAATTTCAACAGTGTCTCCTGTTTTTAATTCATATTGAAGGGGAACAATACGGCCGTTTACCTTGGCTCCGGCGCATTGATTTCCGACTTCTGTATGAATTAGAAAAGCGAAATCGACAGGTGTGGCGCCTCTGGGTAAGGATTTTATTTCTCCTCGGGGAGTATAAACGTAAACTTCATCAGGAAAGAGATCGATTCGAACATTTTCCAGAAATTCATCCGGATCTCTGAAATCTTCCTGGTGTTCCACAAGGTTTTGAATCCAGGAAAATGTATTGGTCATCTTTTCATCAAAACGGCGACCTTCCTTGTAGCTCCAGTGAGCGGCAATGCCGGATTTGGCGACCGTATCCATTTCTCGGGTTCGTATCTGTATCTCTATTCGTTCACCAAAAGGCCCAATAACTGTTGTGTGTAAGGATTGGTACATATTGGCTTTTGGAACACCGATATAATCTTTGAACTTTTTGGCAACCGGTTTCCAGAGGGAATGTATCGAACCAAGAACTTCATAGCACTGAGGTATTGTATCGAGGATTATCCTGAAGGCAATAATATCGTACACTTCTTCAAATTCAAGGTTCTGGGAAACCATTTTTTTATAGATGCTGTAAAAATTCTTATATCTTCCCAGAACTTCGCATTTCAAATTATGCTCATCCATTTTTTTCTGAATGAAGCTTTTAACGGTTTGGATATATTTTTCGCCTTCTTCCCTGTCTTGGTTGACATAACTTTCTATTTTAGAATATTCTTCCGGTTGAAGATACTTAAAAGAGGTGTCTTCCAGCTCCTTTTTTATCCAGTAAATACCGAGACGGGCTGCAATAGGAGCATAGATATCAATGGTTTCCTGCGCTATTTTTCTCCTTTTTTTCTCCGATTGAAACTCAAGTGTTCTCATATTGTGAAGCCGGTCCGCAAGTTTGATCAGTATGACCCGGATATCGTCCGCCATGGCAAGAATCATCTTTCTGATACTTTCGGCCTGGCGTGCCTGAGAGCCGCTACTAAAGGGAAGAGCACTCAACTTGGTTACCCCCGAGACGATATGTGTAATTTCCTCGCCGAACATGGCATTTATTTCTTCCGGGGTGGCATGGGTATCTTCGACCACATCGTGCAACAGGCCGGATGCAACGCTGATAACATCGAGTTTCATGTCAGCCAGAATGCCGGCGACTTCCAGGGGGTGAGAAAGATAGGGTTCTCCGGACAGACGCACCTGACCATCGTGGACCCTGGCCGTGTAAATATAGGCACGGTCTATGATGTCCAGATCCGCATCCGGATAATATCCGGTAATTTTATCAATTATGTCATTGATACGGATCATCGTATAGATTAATATGCCTTTGCAAATACAACCCGCCCGCTGCTCGGTCCGCCGCAATAAATACACTCACCTTTTTCCGATGGGCCGGACAGAGGGATGCATCTAATCGTCACACTTAGATCTTCTTTTATTTTCGATTCGCAATGATTTTCCCCGCACCAGTGTGACAATGCGAATCCACCATGAATCTCAGGCTGTTCGGGGTTTTCCGGGGTGAAAAATTTGTAAAATTCTTTTTTATCGTCTAGGGTTATGGAATGTGTTTTTCTAAACAAAAGGGCACGATCAAAAAGAGTCTGCTGTATTTCATCCAGGATATGTGTTATTTCCCCAACAAAACGATTCCTTTCTATCGATGTCCTGTTTCTGTGCCCCTTATCTCTCCTTCCAACATATACGGAATTGTCGGCAATGTCTCTGGGACCGATTTCAACCCGCAGCGGTATTCCTTTTTTAATCCATTCCCATCCTCTGGCGCCCCCGATCTCGCGATCATCAATTTCCACTTCAAAACGGCGGTGGTGATAAAATTTATCTTTCAGTTCTTTTGCCAGGCTTTCAACATAGGTCATAACGGTCATCCTGTCCTCAGGGTTTCGGATTATGGGCATCAGAACCACATGTGAAGATGCAACCCTGGGCGGAAGAATGATACCATCATCATCACCATGGGTCATTATAAGTCCACCGATAAGGCGAGTGGACGCTCCCCATGAAGTGGTCCAGGCATATTCCTCTTTTTCTATGGAAGACTGGAACTTTATTTCAGAAGCTTTGGCAAAATTCTGCCCCAAAAAGTGTGAGGTGCCGGCCTGTAGACCTTTTCTGTCCTGCATCATTGCTTCGATGCAAAAGGTGTCTACTGCTCCGGGAAATCTTTCTGCTGCAGTCTTTTTCCCCTTGATTACCGGCATGGCCAGGTATTCTTCGGCAAGCCTGGAATAAACATCGAGCATCAGTTGGGTCCGTTCAATGGCTTCTTCTGCTGTGGCATGGACTGTGTGCCCTTCTTGCCACAGAAATTCACTGGTCCTTAAAAATACACGGGTTCGCATTTCCCATCTGACAACATTTGCCCATTGGTTTATAAGGAGCGGAAGATCGCGATAACTTGAAACCCACTTGGAAAATGAATCTCCAATTATGGTTTCAGAAGTCGGTCGAACAATTAAAGGCTCATTGAGCATTCCTGCAGGCTCAAGACCACCGTTGACCCCTTTTTCAAGTCTGTGATGTGTAACAATTGCACATTCCTTTGAAAAGCCTTCCACATGTTCAGCTTCTTTTTCAAGAAAAGAAAGCGGTATAAAAAGAGGGAAATACGCATTTTTAACCCCTGTCTCTTTGAACATATTATTGAGTACGCGCATTATATTTTCCCAAAGCGCATACCCCCAGGGTTTTATCACCATACATCCTCTCACTGGGGATTGGTCTGCCATTTCAGACGCCTTGACCACCTGCTGGTACCATTCAGGATAATCTTCAGCTCGAGTAGGTGTTATGGCAGTTTTGTTTTGTTTTCCCATTCTGAATTCCCATAATTATCAAATTTTTCAACCTCAGCCAGTAAAACCTCGACAAGTTTCTCTTCAGGAAATTTTTTTATGACCTTTCCTTTCTTGAACAGAATCCCTGTGCCATCACCGCCAGCAATACCGATATCAGCTTCCTTGGCTTCTCCCGGCCCGTTTACAACGCAGCCCATGATGGCAAGTTTGATCGGCAAGGGATTTAACAATAAAGCTTTTTCAATACGTTCCACAATATTAAAGAGATCGATTTTACAGCGCCCGCAGGTCGGGCATGATATAATGTCGGGCCCATACCGTCGGATATCAAGTGCTTTCAGAATTTCATATCCAACCCTAACCTCTTCAACCGGATCCCGTGTTAAAGAGACACGGATCGTATCTCCGATACCCTCTGCAAGAAGCATTCCTATACCGAGGGATGACTTGACGATTCCTGAATAAAGCCCTCCCGCCTCTGTTACACCCACATGAAGCGGCAAATCAGTTTTTGAGGAAAGGAGCCTGTAAGCCTCTACGGTACGATGCACATCAGAGGCCTTAATTGAGATTTTTATATTGTGAAAATCCAATGACTTTATTAAATCAATATGCCGCATGGCACTTTCAACCATGCCTTCTGCACATACCCTACTATATTTCTTCAGGATGTCTTTTTCAAGGGAGCCCGAATTAACTCCGATTCTAATCGGGATATTAAAAGTCTTTGCACAGTCAACAACCGCTTTTATTTTTTTATTACTACCGATATTACCGGGATTTAGCCTCAGTCCGTCAGCACCTGCCTTTACCGCGGCTATGGCCAGGCGGTAGTCAAAATGTATGTCAGCTATTATCGGAATAGATACTTTTTCCTTTATTGAAGAAATAGCCTTGGCAGCCTCTTGGTCAGGCACGGCCACCCTTACAATTTCACATCCAGCCGTTTCCAGGCGCTGAATTTGTGAAACAGTTGCCGGAACGTTTTGAGTAAATGTATTTGTCATGGACTGGACTGCAATAGGAGCATTGCCGCCCACCGTTACACTTCCCACCTTAATTGGGCATGTATTTTTTCGTTTTATTAAAAAAGGCATAACGGTCTGTTATTAATATATAATAGTATCGCAACCCGTATGATTTGCTCGCAAAATTTGTTTTACGTGTTTATCAAACATGCTTTTATAAAATTTTAGCAAGACCTATAATTAGCAGACAGATCTTTTAAGTTCAAGAAAAATACAGATTTTGTATTTGGCTTATAAAAAATATGGTAGTATAAAAATTTAGGGGCTTCGCCTTAATTATTCATAGGCAACTCAATTCTTTTGTAAAATTTCCGAGACATAAATTATAAAAGGAGAAATGTAATGGACCGGCAAAATGGTAAAAGATTTGTGGAAAAACACGGGCCGGATGCAAAACCGGACAGTTTAATTAAAAATGAAATTTTAAAAAGGACTAATAAAAATGAAATTCCTTGTGCAGTTGCTTTTGAAATAGCAAAAGAGCTGCAAGTGTCAGCAGATGCGGTGGGTATGACCGTTGACCTGATTAATTATAGGCTGGTAAAATGCCAACTGGGATTGTTTGGGTATCAGCCGAAAAAAAAGATTGTGAAGCCTCAAAATAAAGTAACTGAGGATTTAAAAAATGCCATTTCTGACGCGCTGGTCCAGGGAATACTCCCATGCAAGAGCGCATGGGATATCGCATCCCGATTTAAAATGCACAAAATGAAAGTCAGCGGTGCCTGCGAAGCCATGGGGGTCAAGATAAAACACTGCCAGTTGGGAGCATTTTAGTTAGTGTCCATCCATAAACGGCATCTTTCGGCCCCCGGCGGCGTTCTCGCTCGTTT
>CAZBOB010000036.1:0-35526 GCA_964492995.1 uncultured Desulfobacteraceae bacterium
TGCCGTTTGAGTTAAGATCCTCGACAAAGCTAGTGGTGGTGAATTCAACAGAACCCGACCAATCTGACGCCACAGAATAGAAATCATAAAATCGGACACGCACATAATATTTCTGGTTTGATATCAGCACCATGTGGGGCACTGAAAACATGGTCAGATAGGTGTTGCTGGTAACATCGACAACAAGGGATGAGAAATCGCTCTGGTCGCTGATTTGCCACCGGCTTTGGCTGTGAGAATCATTGTTTGGGTCTGAAAAGGGTTCAGTTGTTATATCTAATGGAACATCGATTTCATCCTGACCATTCTCAGGATACGCGATGATTGGCATACTTGGCGGCAGGTTTGTTGGAGGCACATCTACTATTGTAACTGCTTTCGTAACCATTTTTATCACTTCACCGATGGTGTAGCTGGCCTGGATGGTCACTGCCACATCGTCTGATACTTCAGAGACAGTCAGCACGCCACTGCCGTTGATGGATGCAAAGAGAGAGTCTTCGGTCCAATCGGCGCTGCCCGTTACCGTCTGAGTGCTCCCATCGCTGAAGGTGGCGGTAGCCGTGTACCCGGTACTGCTGTTCTCGTTTACTGAATTGTTACCACTGATGGACAGACTGCTGAGAGTTGCGACTGATGGGGGGTGGTAAGATACTTCATTTGAGTAGCCACTTTCATTGCCGTCTGTGTCGTAGGCCGTCAGCACAAAATAGGTGGTTTCAGTGTCACTCAATCCATGGATTGTGTATTCAGGGTATGCGGGGTTGTCGAAATCTGCTAAAGGCACTTGGATCGGTGAGTTGCCTTCAACAGCTCCTGTGCCGTTGTATGGGGCACCGGAAGAACCGGTCTTATAGTAAATATAATAGCCGCCGAGATCCGGTTCACTGTTGCTACTCCACGCCAGAGTGACATCTGTTGATTGTGCTGCATATATTGAAGGCGGGAAAAATAGGGTTAAGATGGATATAACACTTATGAAAGCACAACATATTATGTTGAATAAACATTTACTACTTAAACTTCTATCCATAACAGGCGCCTCTTTTTCTCTATGATGGATAACTTCATATAGAGAAAGGCGCCAAAATAGTTAAAGGTAGAATGTCTTATGCTTCAAATGTGGTGACTTCTACAGGTATTCGGCAGCCCGGCTGTCCTGGCTTTCCAGCTTTAGACCCGTGGCTTTGCGTCCCTGCTTTTCAACAGGTTTGCCCTTTCGCTCTGTAGTGTTATCCAATGTCGAGAGGAAATTTTAAAATTAATCTATTAAACTGTTTAAAATTCTTAATAAAAATATATTTTTAATTTCAGACAAGATAAACAGAATTAAGTTAATATTCTGAGTATCTTACCCGCCCTATGACCCTATGAAATGTTGAGTCTTTTTCATCGGGGTAAAGCCTATTTAACCGTTGTTGATCCTGATCGAATACATGCAAATAATGTGCCTTTGTTATATGAGACGGGTTTAAGAACCGGTCTGTATTTAATAGCCCTTTATTCAATATATAAAATATAAAAAAAACAGTATGTTATTAAAAATAATTTTGCAAAAAACTTATTTGTTGAAGTGGTCTTAAATGATTTTACAGGAATGTTTTACGATCTTGCCATGAAACTGTGACAAAAATTGTTCGATTTTTTGACAAAAAATAGTACATGTAAAGTACTAAGTAAGGGTACAGAAGGCGGCCCATAACGAAAGCTCTCAGAGATATTTTAGTACAACTGCCTGAATGTGATTCTTTGTGTAAACGCAATTTGACTTATATGGAACTTTCACGTAAAATCTTAAAAAGACTTCGCCTGTTTTCCACAACGTGGATACCATAAGCCGACGGCATTTAAAATTTGATTTCCATGAGTTTTAGAAATTCCAGAATGTTAAAAGGTTTGATGTGTTTTTTCATGGTTTAAAAACAAATATTGCGATTCAACTATCAGTCCTTTTATTGCTGGCAATGATCTTATTAGATTTCGTAATGATTATAACCACACGAAGGGACCTTCTTAGATCTGAAATTTCAAGAGGATATATTTTCATATCAGGAATCCAAGCAAATAAAATGTTTTTTCCGGAATCGGACAATATCGCAGCGAACTCAGATTTTCAGGATGATTTTGGCAGATTGTTAAAAGATGCAGGCTTTTCTTGCGCAATAGTTATGGACGCTAAGAAAAATCGAGTATATTTCGATGGGGAAAATTGTACCTTGCAAGATGAAATTGAGATACTGACAAGACAAACAATTCGGTCAGGAGATAAAACCTCCCGATTTTTTGGTTCAAGTTGGGGGGTTTTAGGGAAGCAAAGCCGGAATCTGATCATATCAGCGCCCTTGCTCAGGAATGGAAGTGCCGTTGCAGGAGTAAGCCTTGTTTTACCCCTTAAAGGGATTTATGAAACGTTGAGACGGACGCAATATATATTATTGATATATATCTTCATAAATGTATTTGTTTTTTCCTTTATTGGTTATTACCGGTTGTCGAGGATTATCGTTAAACCTTTGCAAAGTCTGGTAAAAAGGGCCGAAGAATATCGAGAAGATGATGAGATGTTTTTCCTTTATGAAAAGAAGGGCAATGAATTCAATAAATTGTCCAAGGCGTTGAACAGTATGTTGAAACAGATTGCCGATGACAAAGAAAGACTTCGGACCACGGTTATGTCTCTTGAGCAGGCAAATATTGATTTAAAACAGGCTCAAAAAGAGATTATCCAAGCGGAAAAATTGGCATCTGTCGGCAGGTTATCTTCAGGAATTGCCCACGAAATCGGGAACCCGATAGGTATCGTAAATGGCTATCTTGAATTGCTTAAACAGAACGATATTTCAGAGGAAGATAAAAAAGAATTTATTCTTCGTACAGAAAATGAAATAAATAGAGTAAATACTATTATCAAAAAACTCCTTGATTTTTCAAGGCCTTCAAGTGAAGGTCTGAAAGCGGTTTCAGTGCACTCAATCATCGGAGAAACTGTTGATGCTTTTAAATTTCAGCCGTTGATGTCCGATATTGAATTAAATCTCAATTTCATTGCAGAAAACGATAGGGTAATGGCTGATCCGAATCAATTGAGACAGGTCTTTTTAAATTTGCTTATAAATGCCGGCGATGCTATATTATCCATTGAGGATCATCTTAAAGGTAAAATATTGATAACTAGCGAGGTCGTACCGATTGTCCAAGCTGAATCGGCAGACCATCTGAACATGTTGAAAATAAGCTATATTGACAATGGCTCCGGGATTTCAAAGGAGAATCTTGGGAATATTTTTGATCCTTTTTATACCACCAAGGAACCTGGGAAGGGGACAGGATTAGGTCTTTCGGTCTGTTTTATGATCATCCGAGGAATCGGCGGAAAAATCCAAGCAAGCAGTGAAGAAGGCAAGGGTTCGACCATAAACATATACCTTCCCTTGACCACCCAAGTAGCGAATGGAGAAACGGGCAAAGAAAATTCGGATGTGAATGATGGATAATAAAATTACCAATGAGAGTAAATCTTCCCCAAAACGTTTGCTGATCATAGATGATGAAGAGAACATGCGTCACATGCTGTCATCTCTACTCAATAAATCCGGTTACCGTGTCGATACAGCATCTGATGGCGCGGATGCTCTTGAGAAGGTTGACCAGACATTATACGATTTCATCCTCTGTGATCTTAAGATGCCCAATATGAATGGAATGGAATTTTTTGAAACTGCAAGGGATAAGCTATGGGCCTCGACTGTAATTATGATGTCAGCGTATGGCAACATCGATACAGCTGTTGAAGCCATGAAAAAGGGAGCATATGATTTTATATCGAAACCGTTTAAGCCTGATGAAGTTCTCCTTACCCTTAAAAAGGCTGAAGAGCGGGAAAGTCTAAAAAGAGAGAATCTTTGGTTAAAAGAACGAATTCGGAAAATTCAAGAAAATTATTGTTTTGGCAGCATGGTCTCCAAAAGCAATGCCATGCTGGATGTATTCAAGCTGGCTGAGAAGGTGTCCCAATACAATACCACGGTGTTAATCTATGGCGACAGCGGAACCGGGAAAGAGCTGATCGCAAGGGGTATTCATTTTGCGGGGCAAAGAGCAAAAAAACCTCTGGTCCCCGTTAACTGTGGGGGCATACCTGAAAATTTACTTGAAAGTGAACTTTTTGGCTATAAAAAGGGTGCTTTTACCGGTGCGGACGGAGATAGAAAAGGTCTTTTTGAAGAAGCGGACGGCGGAACAATCTTTCTTGACGAGATTGGTGAATTGCCCCTGTCTTTACAGGTTAAACTCCTGCGGGTGTTGCAGGAAAATGAAATCAGAGCGGTGGGTGATTCAAAAACAAAGAAAATAGATGTTCGGGTAATTGCTGCAACCGCCAAACATCTTGAAGAGGAGGTCAATAAGGGTATATTTCGCGAAGATTTGTTTTTCAGACTGAACGTGTTACCGATCAAGCTGCCGCCACTCAGCAGCCGGCCGGAGGATATCCCTCTTTTATGTCAACATTTTATTGACCGGTTCAATATAAGTTTGGAAAAGGGAATAAAAGGGATAACACCTGCTGCCATGTCCCTTCTGCTTAAGCACAGTTGGCCGGGAAATGTCAGGGAACTGGAAAATATAATCGAAAGGGCTGTAGTGCTCGCAGAAGATACGATTCTTTTGCCGGAACACTTTCCGCCTGAAATTGGGGCGGAATCTGATACAAATAATGTGGACGATTTATTCGAAGGATATTCCCTGAAGGCTGCCCAGAAGATTCTGGAAAAAAAACTGATTACCCGATCACTTAGGGCAACCGCCGGCAACCGCACCAAAGCTGCCAGGATGCTTGAAATAAGTCATCCTTCATTGTTAAGCAAAATCAAGACTTACAATATCTCAATTTAGTCAGAGGGAAAATGATTTCAGTCGGTTACAGTGTTTACAGGGTGTTACGTTTAATGGATTGTAATGGATTGTATGAAATCGTAAGGGGGTAAGTGCACTCTATGTGCACCCAAAAAATAAGGGTTATGGTAGATGCCATAGCCCTTTTTCTTTTTAGGCTGTTGAGGGATACCTTGTGAAAACAGGTGGTATTTTTGGCTTTTTTTGACCATTTCTTGACCAAAATTGAAAATAGGTAAAAATCAATTTATGTCACATTTTGGCACAAAAGAGGCGGGGTTGTATGACTCAGCCTATTATTTTCTAAATATTTGATATTCAATTCTATAATAAAAAATTCAGCCTTGCCTTGGATGATCTTTTATTGTAACAGTATATTGGATTGTTTGTGCTAACAAATCGGTCCGATTTCAATTTTGCTTTACTTCTTCCTGGGTAAAAAAATAAATCTCACATGTTTTATTGTGGCCAGAAAAAATTTAAACCACAGTATGTAGTGTGATAGAGTTAGTAGTTAAAATTATTTTGATGTCACATCAAAAAACTACTTGACTAAAATTATTATCTGCGGATATTATGGATATCAATCAAGCAAGAGAGGTTTTAAGAAGACTTGCAAGACAAGGGTGTATTATTATTTCAAATCATTGTCGCGCCCAAATGGAAAAACGAAATGTTATCATGGATGATATTCTTCATGTTTTAATGTGGGGAAATATTAAAAAAATTGAAAAAAATACTAAGCATAATAATTGGAAGATTGAAGTTGAAGGACAGGATCTTGATGATGATCAATTGACAGTACAGGCAGCCGTAAATGAGGATGAAAGGACAATTGTCATAACAGTTTATTAAAAAGGGAGGTTAATATGATATGTCCTAATTGCAATTCCGAGACGGTTTGTACTAAAGACAAACATCATTATACAGAATGCGGTCTGGATTATGTTTTTCTTGAAAGTATTGATGTTTGTAAATGCTCTTGTGGAGAAAAATTTGTAATTATCCCTGCTATGCCACAACTTCACAGCCTAATCGGTTTAACTTTAATAAAAAAGAAAGCCCTTCTAAATGGGCAAGAAATCAGGTTCTTGCGTAAAAATATGGGATTAACTGCAATAAAGCTTTCTAAAATCATTGGTGTTGAAAATGCGACTATTTCTCGATGGGAAAACGGAAAACAAACTATAACTAAGCCTCATGATCGTCTGTTGAAGTTAGTATATTCAAATATTAAAGGTATACCAACAGATAAAATTAAGCATCTTATCGAAGAAGATTTTAAAGAAATAGAGCCAAAACAAAAAGATATGCCAGACTATATAATTTCGTGGCCCCAGTCAGAAATTGAATGTACGATTTCTGCCTAAATAATCCATTTCCCGCAAAGAAATCCAACCCGGCGCTTCGGCCCGGGTTTTTTATTGCCCGAACAAATCATTTAAATTCCGTTAGAATTTTAATCTTTTATTCTGGTTTATGTTTGTAAGGACGACGTTCCGGCATTGCTTTGGGATGTTTTTTTCGGACCTTTTTTTCGTAGGATTTCCGAGATCGCTTTGCATTTGTTTTCAACTCTTTCTCATACTCTTTAGGATTTTCCTTTTTTTTCTTGCTTCTCTTTTCTCGAACACCAAATCGAGCCGCACATTTATTGGAACAAAAATCTTTTTTCCGTTCACTGATATTTATAAAATAATTTCCACATTTATTTTCTTTGCATTGGCAAAATGCTTTTAACGGAATACCCTCCAACAGTCTTGCAAAATTAAATTCTAAAATTTCCTCTTTTTTATTCCGCAAAGATCCATAGTGTAATGCTATCGTGGCATTTTTCACCACATCATCTTCAGCCTTGAAATAACGCTCTATTTCGCCCTGGTCATTTCTTTTCTCTTTATCTTCATATTTGATACCATCAATAACTAATCGGGCATCTATTTCAGCACTAAAGCGATTTGCCTCTGGATTAAAGTCCGTTGATCCTTCTGGAGTCCACCCCTCAGAGGGGTAATTTAACACCCGTTCTATATTCAACATCATAAAGTCAAAAAAATCTTTGAGGCTTTTCTGTAAGGAATGTAAATCCGTTCTTTTGAGAAGATTAGATCCCATTGATTTAAATAAATCATCTCTAATTGAACCTGGTTTAGAGCCAAATTTATGCAAAGGACGAATTCCCACCTGTACGCCGATTTCAAAGGCCAACTTAATTTCATCAGCATCGGACAAATCATCTAAATCGGTATTAATGAAGTCAATGTACCAATTTAAAAGACTTTTCTTTAATTTTTTATCCACACCACACCTCTTTTTGTTAACGGTTTTAATAAAATATTATCTATCATAGTTAATGTAGAATTATTTGTCAATAGTTAACGAACACTACTTGACTTAATGAACATCGGCCTGTATTATTTATTAATAAATAGGTTTAATCTAATTAAATAGGAGTTTGGTTATGGAAAAAATCTTTTCAATAGATGAGGCCTCGGATTTATCGAAAATGTCGGTTGCGTGGTGGCGACGGAAAATTCTGCTAAAGGAAATTCGGTATCTTAAAATTGGTAGGCGTGTCCTGATTCCCGAATCTACCATCAATGATCTTTTTAAGAGCGCCATTGTTGAATCTATACCAGATTAAAACGTGAAAATGTGGAATAAGGGAAAATGAGTATAACAAAGGTAAAAAAATGGATTGCGGCTTTGATTGCAACGTTTTTAACCCGGCTATCATACACAACTAAACGAAGTCGGGTTGTGGATCGACTGCTTTTGATCATTGAAGAATAGCAATATGGAAACATTTTTAAATAAATTATTCCAGTTTTCAAAAGGACTGATCGAAATAAGACCATTGCCGGGTAAGCAAAGGTTTTTTGATATTGAAGACGTGGCCGGTATAAAAGCGCATTGTTCTGAATACCAAAAGTCAAACTTATATTTTGGTGTTGCGACACGGGACGGTAAGGGTGGCTGTAAAGAAAACATTGTCCATATACCGTGTGTTTGGTGTGATGTCGATTATAAAAACACTCCTTATGAAGTTGCCCTTCAGAATTTTAAAGAATTTCCCTTCAAGCCTTCTATAATCGTAAAATCTGGCGGGGGCATACATCTGTATTGGTTCCTAAAAGAACCGGCTGAAAAAGCTGAAATTAGCGCCATTGAGGACGTAAATCATCGCATAGTCGATCAGTTGGGCGGTGACCACGGCGCTTGTGACGCTGCAAGAGTGTTAAGAGTCCCAGGCACAAAAAACCGGAAACCTGAATATAACCCGGCACCATTATGCGAAATCACGCAGCAAAATGATTTTTATTATACGCTTAACGATTTTTTAGAGATCCTGCCTGAATCAACTCATCAAAGTAAAGAATCAAAGGAAACCGCATCTTCAAATAACGTGAAAGATCCTGAATGGCTTACCGTCGCCATGCAGGGGATTAATAAGGGAGAATCTCCCGGAACGTCCCGGAACGATACAGGAACCAAGATAGCTGGCTATTTCATTAATAAGCTGCCGGCCTATGATGTTTTAACCATACTAAAATCATGGAACCTGAACAATAAGCCACCTTTAGACGAAAAAGAACTTCAAACCATTGTAAAATCAGTTTCACGGTACAACCCGGAACTTTCACTAAAGAACCGTGTTGACATATCAAATGTTTATGACTCAGCGCGAATGATTGAGGCATATCAAGAGTACATCAAAAACCTTAAACAAAATCGTTTTATCACCGGAATTAACGAAATTGATAAGCGCATTCGTGGTGTGGCCGGGGGCGAAGTTTTAACTATCATAGCCCGGTCGGGATCATTCAAAACCGCCATGCTTCAAAATCTTCTCAAAAATTATATCCAACATTCAGCATGGGCGGCGGGTTTTTTCTCAATCGAAATGCCGGTTGCAAGTCTTACAGAGCGTTATCTTGAAATCCTGGACAGCGCAACGGGCAAAGAAGTTGAGACTATGTTTCGGGATGAATCACAAGCAGGTATAAGGCAGGCCGCAACAGAACAATTCATTAAAGACCTTGAACGTCTATTCATAGTCCCTACCAGGGTCTCATTATCCGATATAGCGGCTTATGTGCAACTAATTGAACGTGAAAAAAATATCAAAATCGGGGTTATCGGTATTGACTATATGGGATTAATGGAAGGGCCAGGGGTGAATGAGTATGAAATTATTTCCAGGTTGTCCACGGGTCTTAAATCAACTGCTAAACTGTTGAATATTCCCGTTATTGTACTTGCTCAGACAAGCCGTAAAGGTGGCGGCGGCACAAGTGAAATCTCCTTAGATATGGGACGAGGTTCCGGGGCTATCGAGGAAGCCGGTGACTTCGTTTTGGGATTATGGCAGGTCGAAAATGAGACCGGGGAAAAAGATTTGATTTGTAAAATCTTAAAAAACCGGAAAGGCCCGGTCGGGAGCCGGTGGAAATTAGACCTGATACCTCAAACGCTTCAGATCGGCGCTGACGCTGAGCCGTATAAACCCAAAGAGAAAAAACCGGCGGAGGGTTACTAATGATCTCCGAGAATGATTTTGATTTTGAATCTTATTTTAAAATTGGGATTTCAAAGGAATACATTTTAATCCGGGATGATTTTCCTATGCTGGAAATAAGCCCCGGGGGGTTTTCAAAATTGATAAGAGAAATGTTCAGACGAAATGACGAAATGTTTGAGGCTGACGATGAAAAATAAAGGCTGGATTTGCTTGCATCGAAAGATCATGGATGACCCAATATGGCTGTCTGAACCATTCACCAGAGCCCAGGCGTGGGTCGATCTGCTTCTGCTCGCAAATCATAAAGACGGGCATATTAGAAAAAGGGGAATTAGGATTGATTTGAAACGCGGGGACGTGGGCTGGTCTGAAAGGGAATTAGCCAAAAGATGGAAATGGTCACGAGGGAAAGTGAAGCGGTTTTTTTCCGAGTTATGTTTTTCAAAAAAGCCAAAAATGATACCACAAAACGGGCCACAAAATAAAAACGTAACGTCCCATTATTCCATAATAAATTATGAGAGGTATCAAGAAAACGGGCCACAAAACGGGCCACAGACGGGCCACAAACGGTACCAGAACAACAATGATAACAATGATAACAAGAAAAACTTATGTCCACAAAAAGAAATTGTGGACCTTTATCATGAGAAATTACCGGAGTTACCCAAGGTCAAAGTTTGGTCTGAACAAAGACAGGCCGTGCTCCGTGCCAGGTGGAACGAGGCGGTTTCGAATAAAAACGGCATAAAGAGCAATTCACTCGAATGGTGGGCCGGTTACTTTGATTATATTCGAACTTCAGACTTCCTTATGGGACGGGTTGACCCATCACCGGGAAAGAACCGATTTTTGTCTAATTTAGAATGGCTTATGAAAAAACAAAACTTCATCAACATTCTTGAGGGGAAATATCACCGAAACTAAAAAATGCAGGGAAGAAAATGCGAATTGAACTTAAAGGAGATCACAACTTTGCAAAATGCGCTATCTGTGGCGAAAGAGCGATTGCAGCCTGGTATGGGGAAACGGAGCTTTATATCTGCAATCTCATTTTTGAGATTTTTGCGTAACAGTGCAAAAAGGAAAAGAAACGATGAGGGAAGAGAAAAAGAGTCAAGAGGATGGGCGAAAAATTTGGCAGGTTTTGCATGATGCTGGTTATAAGGACATCAGAATCGAGGCATATGCAAACCATTTCAAAGTGGATATACCACGGGATAATAAAAGTAGATGGCATAACGAAGACGGTACCTTGAAATGTTTTGGAAAAGCACTTGAATACACAAAAGACGGTCAATCGCTTCATTGTCTGCAACTGGACGATAACGAATGTAACGAGGCGCTTAGAAAAGAATGTTGGAAGATAAGCGGTGTTAAAGAACCAGAAAGCAACGAAATACTATTTTAATGAATATAACGATTGAGGACATACAGCGGGATATTGCCGAGTTTCGGGCTAGGATCCAAACGGCACAGGCTGAGCTTGCCGCATTACCAGAGGGTTATCTTCCGCTTAAGCAACATAAGCGCCGGGAAAAACAACGGCGGGACCTACAGGCTGAGATTGAACACGTTAACATCTTGGTAGGCTATGCCAAGGAAGGAATAGCAATCAGGCAAGGGGACACAGACACGAAATAACATGGAACTCCCGAGCAACATTATAGAAACCGCAATCAGCCTTAAAGACGGCTATTTTGATCTTTCAGGACTTGCAAAATATTGTTCGCTGAAAGTGCCTACGCTACGGGATCATATCAGATCCGGGGATCTCCCGGCGTTTAAGTGTAAAGGAAAAATTTTGGTCAAACGGTCGGAATTCGACGCTTGGCTTGAACGTTATCGGATTAACAAAAGCCAGGATCTTAACAATATTGTCGATGGTGTTATGGACAGCCTGAAATATTAGCAAAAGTTATCGAAAGGAATTTAGAAATGACAAAGACAAAAAAGGGAAAACAACTCTCAAGATTACAAAGGAGATTTCTTAATAATCTCTTGTCTAAAAAATACAACCAAGCTGAAGCTTATATAGCAGCGGGTTATAAGGCAAGAGGAAAGGCAGCAAAAGCTAACGCCTCAAGATTGCTGACTAACCCTGACTTTAAAGCCGAATATGATAAAGCCATTGCGCAAGCTGTTAAAAAGACCCAGGTAAGTGCTGAAAGAGTGTTGAAGGAAGAAGCCAGAATCGCATTTGCAGACATCGCTGAAATTTTCAATGGCGAGACATTGATATCGCCCGACGAACTACCAGAGGACATCAGAAGGGCGATTTCTGGTATCGAAATTGTCGAACGAATCATCCCGGGAAAGGAAAAAGAGAAAGAGATTAAATACAAATATCGTTTTTGGGATAAAGGCCGAGCCCTGGAAAGGCTTGGAAAACATTTAAAACTATATCAAGACACTACAAATTTGAACATAGATTTTGATGGTGATGCAGCAGCAGCCTGGGCGTTAATATTAAAATCAATCAATCGCAACTCTGACCCATCGGTATTGCCGGATCGTGAAGGTGAGAAAGTATGATTGAGGTTGTAAATCAAATACATGACAAATGGTGGCGTTTGAATAATCTGTACTGGATTATTAATGAACATGGTTTTAGGGTAAAGTTTGTTTGTAATGAGCTACAGGAAAAGCTCTACCAAGATTTTTGGTATATGAACGTACTTTTAAAAGCCCGACAATTCGGAGGAACTACTTTTATAGACATATATTTTCTGGATGACTGCCTGTTTTTTGATAACATTGAGGCTGGAATTATTGCTCATAATAGAGACGACGCAGCAAAAATATTCCGAAGAAAAGTTAAATACCCATATGATAATTTACCTGATGGTCTCAGGTCCCAAAGAAAATTAATTACTGAAACCAAACAGGAATTATTATTTTCTAATGGATCGAGCATATACGTGGCGACATCTATTCGCTCCGGAACAGTTCAAAGGCTGCATATCTCAGAGCATGGCAGGATTTGTTATAAATATCCCGAGAAGGCCGAGGAGATTAAAACGGGATCTTTAAATGCTATCCATCCTGGTGGTATTGTCTGGATCGAATCAACGGCTATGCAACCATCCGGTGATTTTTATGAATTCTGCCAAACCGCACAGGGGAATATGGGTAAAGAATTAACAAAATTAGATTACAAGTTCCATTTTTTTCCTTGGTATTGGGACTTTAAAAATCAACTGTTCGAATGTGATGAGGTTGAATTAACAGAAGAAGATAAAAAATACTTTAAAGAATTAGAGACAATTGGGGAGACAATTGATGGAAAACCTCTCAAGTTATCAATCCAACAAAAAGCTTGGTATGTAAAAAAAAGAGAAACTATGGGCTTTTTGATGAAACAGGAATATCCAAGCACCCCAGAGGAAGCGTTCGAGGGCAGTGGCCTTGGATTGCCGTTTTCTAAGATGCACCACGTTATTAAGCCCATGTTAATTCCAGACAATGCACCCATTTATACAACGTTCGATTGGGGGTATGGGAAGCCCTTTTCATTTCAATGGTGGTGGATTGATGCGGACGGTCGTTTTTATATGTTTGACGAATGGTATGGCTGGAATGGTGACCCGGATGTGGGTTTAAGATTAACTGATTCTGAAATAGCTGAGGGTATCATTGAACGTGAATTAAAAATGGATATTGAGCGTGGTAATATCCGTGTCCGTCTTGCCGGCCATGACTGCTGGAACAAAAAGCCGGACTATAAAGGCGGTGGCCAGGGTCCAAGTACGGCAGAAGTGTTTGCGAAGCATGGTATTTATTTAACCAAAGCAGATTCAAATAGGTCCCTAAAGATAAGACAGTTTAGAGAGAGATTGAGGATTCCTGATGACGATTCCCCGATGCTTCAAGTTTACGACACCTGTAAACAGTTTATAAGAACCATACCCACTTTGAAGGCTGATGAACATAAACCAGAAGATATTAACACTGATGGTGAAGATCATTGTTATGATTCTGCCTGTCAGTTGTGTATGTTTAGACCAATGTCACTCAAAGAGCCTAAAAAGATCAAAACCATGGCCGAATTACGAATTGATTACCTTGAAAAAGGGACACCTGAAGATCAGTTTTATGTGGAAATGGCGAAAGAGCAAGAAGGGTGTGACCGGGAGTTTGAGAGAATGATGGAAAATCGGTTTGGGGAGAGGACAGAGCATGTCATTGATTTTGCGACAAAAGATACAATTGATTAAAAACCAAAAACTAAAAAGGAGATAAAATGGACGAAGCATATAAACTTCAGCATATGGTAGCCCAGATAGATAAGACTTTGGCCACTAAAAATCTAACCCCAGAGCAACGAACAGCATTCTTGAATATGCAGAGTCATTTAAAGGAAAAAATCCGCAAGCATATTGAAGACGACATTAAGAGGCAAATTCGAAGCGAAATTACCCGGCAAATGGAAAGCGACATGGGGCCCCTCGCTGGGGAAAGTTACGGAGAAAGTCCCGGACTTCGTATCCCAAATCAAGAAGGCGCCGGGGTTAAAACCTATGGCAGCGATAGTCCAGCAGTTGGGATTCGAGAATTTCACCGAAACCTAACCTATGGCCAAGATCGAGGAGCCATACCTCCACGAGTTTTGGATCTGAGGCGGCTACTAATGAGTGGTCGCACTTCCAGAATTTAAAACCATAAAACATGGCAGTAACCCATAAAAACAGGCTCATGACAAAAGCACACTGCTTATTTTGCGAAAAACCCGAAACTGGCTATAAGCCCAGGCCGAATGTTGAATTTATTTGTAGCAGTTGTACGGTCCTGCTGGCAAATGCAGGGAAAACCGATTTAAAGAAAGCTTATCAAAAGGCATTAAATGAAGGGTATTCAAGGAAGGTATCGGCGCTTGAATCATTTATAACACCGGAGGGAATTAATGAGCAGCGAAAACCTAAATCTAAAAAGCGTGGACGATATTCTAACAGAGACGGAATTATTAAATCTGTTAGGAATCAAAAAGAGCGCATTAAACGAGTTGCGGTATAAACAGCAATTGCCGTTTTGCAAAGTTTCAAACACAAATCGAATATATCTTGTCCGGGACGTTTTGGACTTCATAGCCAGTAAACGGATTATTTTAAATAGGGGTTCAGATTGAAGCATACAGGGATAAAGACAACACAACGGCTATACGACTACCGGCGATTACTGTATGAGTACCGAAAGTATTTTTTTAGCGAATGTAATTGTATGGGTAAGCGGTTTTTACCTCCTTATCCTGTCTACCGCTATATATTGATACTGATATTCTATTTTTGAGGGATATAAGGTTCCCACTCATCAGGGTCATAATAAATTACACCTGAAGATTGCCCTTTATCTATTGGCTCCCGATCTTCGGGATTGTAATTTCTTCCTTCAGGAACCTCTTGTGATAAGGATTTATTTTTGTTGTCCTCAACTACAGTGTTTGTTTTATTTTTTTTATATGGGTGTTTGAATGACCCTCTGTTTATTAGTGTGCCGCGGCGCAAAAAAACATATTGTCCCGAATGTGTGTCTAAAATATATATTCCTAACACTCTACCTTTTATTAGACTACCTTTATAAATTCGATAACGATTCATTTTCGATAAATTAAAGGCTATTATTAAAAGTGTTACACAGATTATAATTATACATATCTTAAAAAATCTATCAGAATTCATATTCTTCTTTCCCTTTATTTTGCAGGTTTACTCACTTTTTTGAGGTTGAACAAAACAGAGCTAAGATATCAATTAGTTAATATGTTAAATCTTTCTCAAGCATTTTTAGAATTTGATGAACAATACAGAGTAAAAATGCTCCAACAAAAGCGTTAAGTAAAACAACAAAAAACTCAGGATATACGATTTGATTAAGTTCTATGTTTGATTCCGGAGATGTCCAATAACAGGGAAGTTGTACAACAAAAGCGCCAACCATTGCTGCGATAAATGCTTTTATTATTTGCACTTTTCCTCTCCAAAGAAGCGTTATAAAATATGTTTCTTCTTTTATAAGGTTGTAGGGAGTTTCGAGGAACGATCATTTAGATTCTTCGGCACCTTCCTTACGCCAGTCTATATCATGGCCAAGAAAGAATTTTTGAAGGCCCAGCATTCACACTATTTTTTATTATATAAAATCGCATCTCATAGCATGTTACCAAGAAGGCGATGTCCATTGCCTGGTAAAAAAAATAAAATACCCGTTGAAAGGCGTTTAATTTTAGCTATGACACCTAAAAGGGTGTTTTCGGCGCCAGGTTGATTTTGTAAGAGATAATAGCTCTCCATCGGCAACCGAACGCTGAGGCAGTATGCAAGTGTTTATACCGGGCCATAAAAAGTGAGATAATTTATTCTTGTTCAGTTTTCCAGTTAATACCTTTGTCATCAAGATGTTTCATAAGAAGGGTTATAACATAATTACTTAAAGACCTGTTTTCTTTAACTGCAAGGCCTTCAAGGGCTTTTTTAAGTCTTGGATCAACTTTAAATGAAAGACTCATTTTTTCCATATCTCCCTATATAATATTTTTTTTTAAAATAAAAGAAAAAAGATTTGACATTACTTTATAAGTAAGTATATTAAAGTATAAGTGAGAAGTCAATAACAAACCCGAAACCACGGTAAAATGAAAACCAAATTAAAAAACATTGCGCTTGAAGGTACCTGCAGCGGTGACGTTGCAGGCGGCTTATTATCGTGGGCCGAGGGAAAACCTTCAGGCGCTTTTGTTTTTTGCAGAAAGGGGGTTGAATATCGGCAAGGGTGATTCAAAAAGAACGGGCTGCCCGGAAGGAGGAATTTGACAGGGAATTCCCATCATCATGGACAGCCCAGGTCACAATAACTCATCCCGGTAAAGGAGGCTATCATGACCGAAATACCGATATCACAAGAGGCAGAAACAAATCAAGAGAATGATAAAGCCATTGAAGTCCAGACAAGGCTAAAGCGAAAGGAAAAACCGCCGCTGGTACTCATAAGTTCGGGGGGGAAACTTGTCGAGAGTCCGACAACGGTCGAGATTTTAGAGGAAATAGACTTGACGGTTATCCCGCAATTTCGGCTTGTCTATGAGTTGTTTATAGGATTGAGGGAGGAAGATTTTCTTGACTTCCCGGACACCAAAGGGGCTGTTACCAGTACCCTTTATACCGCAATAGAACGGTTAGAAGATTTGATGCGGTATCTTGATGAAAAGGGGGCATAATCATGGAATTTATTTCACATCCGATAGACCCCGGCGAAATGCCGGACCCGTGGATTGTCGTGGAAGAAATCGACATGGTTTTTTTCACACACTTACAGGCTATGTATTATCTTATGTCAGATGAGAATCTGCTTAATTCTGCAAGCCTGGTTGAACAAATGATGTTCGTTTTTTTGGCTCAATGGAAAAACTGGCAAGATGATTTTTTCAAGCATATCAAAAAGGTCGAGACGGTAAATGAACGGAAAATGAGGGCGTGGGTTGATAAACACAAAGGCTTTGTTCTTAAATTAGCTGAACGTGAAGACAGCGCCGATGTTGTGGCATTATTTCATGAAATACTCAAAAAGAGAGACGCTGAGAAAGGCGAGAATCAACAAACTTAAATAAGATATCTTTAAAGGGGGGGGTTGTTATGCTGAGTAATAAAGAAAGAGTATGGATTGATAAGAACAAAGATTTTATTCTTCTGCTGGCAGAGCTTCAAGAAAAAGGCTTTGATATTTGGGATTTTATGAACTTAACTAAAGAGCTTTGTGATCTACTTACTTATTCTCAGGAGAAAAATATTGACCTTGGTGGGCCTGCTGGACTTCTTAACTAAGCAGAGAAGCGCTCAGAGCACCGACAATGGACGATCTTCTAAGGCCGCTTAGTGAAATGGTATTAATTTTGATTGATGCTCTTGGCTATTCGCGGTCAAGGGCATTGATAAGGATTAATTGACTTCGTGAGAGCGCCGAGGCCGGACGTTCTCATGTTGCCAGACAGTAAACCATTAACCAATTCACGGGCTAAGCGCGTACGGCTGAAAAGGTCTTCCCTGGACCCTGCCCGTGGATAAACTCAGGGAGAAAGTGAGGGGGTTTATGGTTAAAGCGAGAAAAAGAGCATGGGAAAAGAAACAAGCAGAAAATTTGACAGATAGATATGTGAAAAAAGCGATACTTAATACAGTTAGTTCCCGTGAAATGGGCCTTAAAACAGTAGACATCACTCCTGAGATGATTGAATTAAAACGATCTCAATTAAAACTTCACCGTGAATTACAAAAAGCTAAAAAGATGATAAAAAAACCATGAAAGGAGGTTTATATGGGAGTACGAGTCAGACAAAAAACCAAAGGCAAGGGTAACCCATGGTGGGTGTTCGTAACCCACAATGGGCGGCGAACGTCCCGGAAAGTTGGCGATAAAAAAGCGGCTGAGACCGTGGCCAGCACGATTCGGGCAAAGCTGCAGCTCGGGGAATTCGGTTTTGAAGAACAAAAGCCGGTACCCACTTTTAAAGAATATGCAAACATTTGGCTTAAAACAGACTTAAAAGCCAATTGCAAAAAGTCCACAGCAGAAAATTACAGGGGATTTCTGAGAAGACATATTCTTCCAGAATTTGGGAATCTAAGGGTTACAGACATTAACAAGAGAACAGTCAAAAGTTTTCTGCTGGAAAAGTTTAATGCGGGATACAGTAAAAGCCTTTGCGGACAGTTGAAGGGCGTTATCTCAGGCGTCTTGAATGTTGCGGTTGATGATGAAGCCATACCGGCTAATCCCGCTTTACAATTAGGCAAGGGCTTTTTGAAGGAAAAAGACAAAAAGAAAACTATCGATGTTTTGACATCAGAAGAGTTGAAACAGCTATTGGATACGGTTGAAAGGGATTTTTCAGAACATTATCCTTTCTTTCTGGCACTATCCAGGACCGGCATGAGGATTGGAGAAGCTTTAGGTTTGAAGTGGCAGGACCTTGATTTTAACAGCAGGACCATAGAGATTTGCAGAAGCTATTATCGTGCGAGAATTACAAGACCAAAAAACGGAAAGACGAGATTGGTCGATATGAGCCTGCAGCTTGCGGAAACCCTAAAGATGCATGAAACAAACTGCAAAAGGAAAGGTCTTGCTCTTGGCCTGGGAGAAGCGCCTGAGTTTGTTTTCACCGGTCCCCGGGGAGGACTCATTGATCTATCCCCGTGGCGTAAAAAGGTTTTTCACAAGGCTGTCAGGGCGTCTGGAGTCAAAAAGATACGGATACATGACATCAGACACACCTATGCCAGCCTGAGAATTTCAAAAGGTGATAATGTTGCCGATGTTTCAAAACAACTGGGGCATCATTCGGTTAAATTCACGATGGACTGTTATTATCATTGGTTTCCAGGTAAGAAAAAATCAGAGGTTGACGGTCTGGATGATGCAATGCACCCAAATGCACCCCCCGCGCACCCGAGCACGGTTAATTCATTATAACCTATTGGAAATATTAATCTATAGCGTTATAACTTACAATATCTCAATTTAATTCTTTCATTCTATCTATAATCCGGGATCGGCCTTGGTAGAAATTCAAGGCAAGGGTTTTTACAACCTTATCCACCTTTTCTGAATAAAAAGCTTTGGCTTTGCTGTCCCCCAGGCCGAGATTTTCCTGTATGCCGCGTACCGCAGAAAGCGTGGTATATCCCAGATCTTTAAGCTTCTCTGAGCAAAATTCGACAAAAGCTGCGGTATACAGATAATTCAGCGCTTTTTTGCTACTTTCGATATCCTGGGTTACCATAACGTAACCCATCACTTCGTATAAAAGCTCTATCCAGCGTTGCTGCGAGATCGACATCAGAACAATTTCATCAGTCTTTGCATTTATGTGGTCAGTCAGGATTTTGTGGTTGCTGATAATTTCCTCATAGGAAGAAGGCCGGAGCACCTTTTCTATATCACTCTTGAAATCATCAAGCCTAGTGGCCAGGGCTTCTCTCTTTACATCAATATTAAACACATTTGTGGTTCCCGGATTAATAAAATCGATATTTGTCCGATCGGAATCCCAAACAACGATTTTCTTTAGTGGAACATCATTTTCGAGGCGATGGGTAATTCTTCTATCTAAATCTTCATAATAAAGTATTCTTTCCAGGGCTGCACCGATTACCTGCCCAGGCATAATGCTGAGTTTGGCGTCATCAGTAACGTCATGTAGTTTGGCACCCAGATAAACTTCATATATTCGGGTATTAGGATCGGCGATATTATCAAACGTGGTGGCGATATCCGTGCCGTAATTTCGACGGGCATCATTCCAGTTTGCAATGCGCTCTTTAGCCACAGCACCAGCACTTAGCATAATGTCACCGGAAATACCTCCGGGCACGTAACTTCCCATAAGCGTTGTAAGCGGCCCAACCACATTGCGTGTAAGGGAAGCATCCACAATGTGGCGCGCGTAGCGGGCTGTTACAAAAAAATTTTCGCCGGGGTAATGTTTTTCATGATGCTCAATCACTTTTTTGTAAACTCGTTGCCACGGAGTCATATCATTACGCAAATCACCGTCCAGCAGAAGGATGGCCTTTGCTTTGGTGGGCTCCATTTCTTCAAAGATCATTTTAAAAGCATTACCTTTGCCCGGCGAAAAATGAGCGCTGTCGTATCCTTCGTGGGGACCGGTATAAACCAGTACATTTTTTCTTTCTTGCTCAGTAAAATTATCCAGAGCTTTTTTTGCACCTGCTATTGCAGCCTCAATATTACAAGTATCGTTGCTCTTGTCGTTATATGTGCCGTCCGCTATTATAACAGCTACTCGATTGTCGTTAAAAACCTTCCGAATGCCTTCCAAATCCCGGTATACCAGGCTGCCAATATTATATTCGCAATGAAAAGTAGGGTGGCCGATAATTATTTCAGGATCAAATTCCGCCAGTATTTTTCCGAGGGCTCCCCTGGGAGGTTTTGCTATACCTTTGAGAATATTTTTTTCTTCCTGCTTAATGAATTCATGCATATTTTCAAGAATTTTTCAGTTGGGCATTGATCATTGGATATCGGGCATTTAAACATCGACAACATGTTATCCATATTGCTTTAATGAGCGCCTAACCCGCATTTATGGCCAAATATTGACCGTTAAGGAATCAAATTATCCTTGGCCGTTAATTTTATCCCTTAACTTCCCGGAACATTTAAATGTGACAACTTTTCGTTCCTTCAATATCAAGTCATCACCGGTAGCAGGGTTTCGCCCCCTTCGCTTTTTCTTTTGCTTTACACAAAATTTTCCAAATCCTGAAAGAAGGACATCTTCACTCTTTTCCAGCGTACTTTTAATAATTTCCAATAGAGTTTCGATGATCTCAACGGATTTTTTCTTTGTAAAGCCCAGTTTGTGTACTCTCGTGACAATATCATTTTTAGTTAATGCCATGGCGCCTCCTTAAGTAATGTTTTTCGTTTTTATCTGGTTTAATTTCCTGTTATATTAACGAACATCAGTCTTCATTTTGTCTTGACCTTTCGCTCTTTACAGGATCAAGGTTTTCGATTTTTTTAATTATGTTATTGATGTTTTTCATAATCTCATCAATTTTAGCTTTTAACTTTGTGTCATCGGGATCATTCATGTAGATTTCTCCAAAAAAAGACCTTAACAATTAAAATCTATTTTATATCATCGCTATGCTAAAATGGATATGTATGTCAAGATGATTAATGTAAAAATTATTTATTCTATTGTCGGAAGTAATCCTTCGGCGATATCGAAATGATTGCCGATATCCCTTCGAAAATCCAACCGGTTTCCTTCTGGGTTTTCACGAGGAATTACCCTAATTTTGCCATTTTCAAAGGCGGCCAATATTTTTTGACGAAGACGTTTTGCTGCTTTTGCTCTACTTTCTCCAGGTTTAACGGTTGAATTAACATTACAATATACCACACGGCTGCCATCTGATTTAAAAATTTCTTTTTCAACTGAATACGTCATGGCAGATGGGATAACCTGTATCTTTTTTTTCTTCAAGTAGCCGAGATCAATATCGACCAATTCTCCTTTAGTGCAGGACCAGGGATACCCTTTTTGGCTTTGAGGGCCTCCGGAACCGGTAACTAGGGCGATGCAGATAGAAATTTGATCGGATCGTACTTCCGGGGTTACCTCATCCAGATTTCCTTCAATTGTAGCTTTAATTAAGGCCCCGAGGTTCCTTATTCTGCGGATAATCGGCTGCCATTCTGGTTCAGGAGGCCGAATATTGATTTCACAGACTCGAATTCTTGTCGGAGTCATATTGTGGTCAAAAGATAAAAAGCAGCCTGGGTATACCAGACACGGACGTAACATATTTTTTTCTCTCAAGGCTTTTATCAGAGGTTTAACAATATCGCTGGCCGCCATTTCAAACAGGTCGGGCGTTTCCATGGGATGCGGTGATATGCTCCCCATTCCACCGGTAATCGGATTGTCCTTGCTGGCAGGTCCCGGAAAACGTTCCGGATAATCCATGGAGGTGGGAAGAATTTGAAAATTGCCGTTTTTATCAATAAGAATAATAAAAGAAATTTCGACTCCTGACATTCTGGATTCTATCAGGAGCGGCCATTCTGATTTTTTCCCGAACCGTCGTTTATAGCTCTTACCATAATCTTTTATCAAGATGTCATATACCTCTTTTATCTCCCAGGAATTTAAAATGATACGGGAGCCCTTTCCTCCGGCACTATAAGGATACTTCAGAACAGCCCCGCCATATAAATCTAATAGAATTAGACAAGTCCTCAAAATTTCGTCATAATTTCTGGCATCCACGGCATACCACTTATCTGCCACAGGAATATTATATTCATGACAAAGACGTTTACAGGCTATTTTGTCGCCTTCAACGAATGAATTTTTTCGAGTGAATCCAATAATATGATCTAAAAGACCGACCTCCTCCAGTTTGTCTAACAGACCATCAAGCAATAAATCTTCAGGCATCGGAACAACACAATCAATCGAACCGTTTTTAAGGGCGTTAATAATAGCAGAGGCATATGCTTTTTTGGAATTATCTGCTGTGGGAATAAATTTTACCGGCCATTGCATTGACATCGCAAACGGAGGCATGGCCGGCATTCCTCTAATCACCACCCCCTGAAAATCATCCTGATAGTTCTCACTTGTTGCGGTTGAAGTGACCACAGCACTTAGAAGGGTTCTTCCGTCGGTTCCGGCAAATCCTATTTTATAACTCACAATCACTCCTTTAATTTTCGAACCTTGTTAAACAGTTAAATAGTTGAATGGTTGTTATTATATAGATATACTGCTTTGTACGAAAATTGGACGTTCGTTGTTTTAAGGGGTATAACCTGCTGAGTCGTCAGTATATATTTCACGCAAAACACTAAGCACCAAACACGTGATGAGAGACCTTTGCAAAACGCCTTTTTTGCTCAATTTCTGCGCCTGCCCCGTAGGTCCGGCAGATCGTACTGGGGCGGTTAAAATTTTCGCGTTGACTCGGGGCGTCCATGCCCCTCGCCCTTGCGGGCAGCTTGACAGCTGTCCAATTCTGCTATCCTGCAGAATTGCCTTGAGCTTAAACAAAAATTGACATTTTTCAAAGGTCTCATGAATATACCTTTTACAAATTCATTATGTTTCTATCCGGTCACTTTTCAATAGTGCTGGGCACGAGTTTACCAGGGTATAAACGCCGGTTGCACAATGATCCGAATTAAGCTATAGCGGTTTACAAAAAGCCTTATTGGAAAGGCATGAAGAAAAAATTTCTCTTGAATAAGTTATGGCCTGAATTTGGAGCCGACGGGCGGATTCGAACCGCCTACCTGCTGATTACGAATCAGCTGCTCTACCAACTGAGCTACGCCGGCACAGTAAAAAAACACCTACTTTGTTTATGAATCAAAATCAAGGAAAAATATCACCTGGACAATTGATTGATATTATTCCCGACAGCGATTATCGCCTTGATTGTACGGGACTGTCCGGATCTGAGCAGGCATATTTTGTGTCCAGCTTAAACATGGCACATAGAGGGTCTGTTGTTGTGATCGTTCCTTCAACAAAAGATGCAGAAAAGTATTTGGAGGACCTGAGATTTTTTTTAGGAAAAAACAAATCCTCCCTGGTTTATTTTCCTCCGTATAATATTTTACCTTTTCAACATCTTTCCTACCACAACGAAACAGCAGCCAAGCGGATCAGATCTCTGTACCGTTTGGTAGTGGAGGATGTCCCGAAAATTGTGGTGACAACCGTAAAAGCTTTACTGCAACGGATCATCCCAAAACAGGAAATATGTGATTATGCCGAACTTATTATGGTGGGAGAAGAGATCGATCGGGATCTATTGGTCGAGAAACTGATTTCAGGCGGTTATGTTCGATCAACAATAGTGGAGGAACCCGGAGATTTTTGTGTAAGGGGTGGTATTCTGGACATTTTTTCAACACGTTATTCAAATCCGCTTAGAATCGAATTGTTCGGAGATACTGTGGAATCTCTAAGGTTCTTCTCGGCCGCAAACCAGAGGACAATCAAAAATATTCAGGAGGGAGTTATACTTCCGGCCCGAGAGGCTGTATTAAAGATGGAATGTATCGAACAGATCATAGGACGGATACGGGAGCAGGCCTCTCGGTTGGATTTTCCGGTAACAAAGGTCAGAAGCCTGATTGATCAGATCAGGAATGAGCGGGTGTTCCCTGGGATTGAAGGCCTGATTCCACTCATTTATCCGGATCTTCACACGTTCTTTGATTATATGCCGGGCGATGTACTTTTTATTCTGACAGAACCGGCTGAACTGGAAAAGGCTGCTGATCAATCACAACAACAGGCATCAAATTGTTTTGTTTCCGCGTGCAATAATACCAGACTCTGTGTTGAACCGGATCGACTTTATCTCAAGTGGTCAGATGCCAAAAATATCTTTAAGCATAAAAAGTTGCTGACGGTTAAAAAACTTTCCGTGTCAAAAGGCTTTTTTTATAACGGGCAGGCCTCCCGGATATTTAATTTTACCGTTAAAGACAACATGGGTATCAGCCTGGAACTTAAGCGCCGCAGGGAAAAGGCTCTTTTTTCGCCCCTTGCAAACTGGATCAATGATCAAAAAAGATCCGGATGTGCCACACTTCTCGTTTGCAAAACCAGAGTCCAGGCCGAAAGACTGAAATCACTTTTAGTCCCATACGGTATCCATCTCAGGTTTATTGACGGTTTTCCTGATGTTGAACCCGGCGAAAACCAGGTATATGTGTGCACAGGCCAGGTTTCTTCAGGTTTTGTATGGCCTGCTGAATCTCTGGCTATCATTACAGACACTGAAATATTCGGGTCAAAACATCGCCATAGAAGAAAACAGATACAAAAGGTTGAAACTGAGCTGCTCGCATTCGAAGATTTAAAAAAAGGGGACCTTGTCGTTCACGTTGAACACGGAATAGGGCAATATAACGGTCTGGTAAAATTAAGACTGAACGGGTCAATCAATGATTTTCTTTTGATTGTCTATAAAAATGATGACAAGCTCTACCTACCTGTGGATCGCATGAGCATGGTTCAGAAATACATAGGTGTGGATGGTATCGAGCCTGTTCTTGATAAAATGGGCGGCAAATCATGGGATCGGATCAAAGCCAGGGTAAAAAAATCGGCGGAGAAGATCGCCGGAGAACTCTTGAAACTTTACGCCGAGCGCAAGATTAAGCATGGCCATGCTTTCAGGGAAGTAGATACTGATTTTTTCGATTTTGCAGCCGGTTTTCCTTACGAGGAGACATCAGATCAGCTTAACGCCATTGAAGACGTTCTCAATGATATGAAAGTATCCATTCCAATGGACAGACTGGTATGTGGTGATGTGGGATATGGTAAGACTGAAGTCGCTTTGCGCGCATCGCTTATGGCCGTCAGTGACGGTAAACAGGTTGCCGTACTTGTGCCGACCACTGTGCTTGCAGAACAACATTTTGCAACGTTTTCCGGCCGTTTTGAGCGCTACCCGGTTAATGTTGCATGTTTGAACAGATTCCGTTCCATACGGGAGCAGCGTAAGATTATCGGTGATCTGAAAGCAGGTAAGATAGATATTGTCATTGGAACTCACAGGCTGCTTCAGAAAGATGTAGAATTTAAAGACCTGGGACTTCTCGTGCTGGATGAAGAGCAGCGTTTCGGCGTCAAACATAAGGAGAAGCTAAAAAAAATAAAAAGTACAATGGATGTTCTTGCCTTAACAGCGACTCCAATTCCAAGAACGCTCCACATGTCTTTGATGGGAATACGGGACATCAGTGTAATTTCAACTCCGCCTGAACATCGCAAATCTATTATCACATATATTTCTGAAATAGATGATGCCGTTATTTCAGAAGCTATACTCAATGAGTTAAACAGAAACGGCCAGATATTTTTTGTTCATAACAACATTCATAGTATATGGGCGATGGCAAAGCATTTGCAGGAACTGGCGCCCGGTGTCAGGCTTGATGTGGCCCACGGTCGTCTGGATGATGATGTACTGGAGTATGTAATGCTTCGTTTTATGAACAAAGAGATAGATTTATTGGTCTGCACCTCTATAATAGAGTCAGGTCTTGATATTTCTTCCGCCAACACAATATTAATCAATCGAGCGGATAGATTCGGACTGGCGCAAATTTACCAATTACGGGGTCGTGTGGGGCGGCTTGATGAACAGGCCTATGCATATCTATTTATACCCAACGAAAGCACATTGAGTAACGATGCCAGAAAACGTCTGAAGGTATTGATGGAACACAGTGATTTAGGCTCCGGCTTTCAAATTGCCATGAGTGATTTGCAAATAAGAGGAGGAGGGACAATTCTGGGAGCTTCCCAGTCCGGCCATATTGCCGCAGTAGGTTATGATATGTTTCTAAAACTGATGGAGAACTCAATGGCAGAGTTAAAAGGGGAGGAAATTCAAGAAAGTCTGGAACCGGAAATTAACATTGCTCTGCCTGCTTCAATACCTGAATCGTATATACAAGATATCGACCAGCGTCTTTCAGCATACCGTCGTTTGACGAAGATAACGGAGGTAAATGAAATTGCTGATTTTAAAATAGAGCTGTTGGATCGCTTCGGTGCTTTGCCGGTTGAGGCTTCAAATCTACTTTTAAAAATCATGCTCAGGGTATTGGCCATAAAGGCAGGCGTGAAACGGCTTGATCTGAGAGGATCGCGGCTTTCCCTTTATTTTTCGGAAGCTCACCAAAAAAATCCTGCGGGAATCCTCGATATTATTGTTTCCGGAGGCAGGCGATTTGAGTTCACCAGAAACCATGTGCTAACAGCCGAACTTTCAAAAACAAATAGAGCCGGTCTGTTAACTCGAACTAAAAATATCTTGAAAGAAATCGTGCAACATGTTAACAATCAAAAATTTAAGTGGCTTTGATGCTAAAACATGCTTTTTCAATGATAAAATATTTTAGCACGTTTATGGTTCTAATCGGATTTTTATCGATCATTTACACTTTAGCCGGGTGTGCTGATTCTGAATCTAAAGACGGTGATGAATATTTTATCCGGGTCGGAGACAGTGTTATAACAGTTTTTGATTTTAACAGAGCTTTTGAGATTGCCAAAGCCTCTTATTCACATAGTGCAATGCAGCAACCTGCGGCTCTTAGAGAAGCTCAATTGCGGTTTGTTAAACAGATGACCGAGGAGATGATTCTGCTGGAAAGGGCCAAAGATATCGGCATTAAAATGACTGATGCAGAAGTAAAAAAGGCTATTGAAGATATAAAACGGGATTATCCCGAAAATGTATTCGATCAGATATTACTCGAGTATGCTGTGCCTTACCAATCATGGGAAAAGGGATTAGAGACCCGTTTGCTCATGGAGAAGGTTGTTGCCAAAGAGTTGGGTGATCAGATCGTAGTAACACCCGATGATGTATCCAAGTATTATGAAGCGCATCACAAAAACGACAATTTGACACCGGATATGAAAGAGGTGTCAAAAGATATAAATGAGACCATAATAAAAAATTTGCGCAGGAAAAAGATAGAAGAAGCGTATAAACCTTGGATAGAAAAGCTTCAAAAAGAATATATCATTGAAATAAATAAAACACAGTGGAAGAAAATCATCGGTTCGTAAACGAATTTAACCGCTTTAAAATTTTATCCCGATATATAGCGGGATGAGCGAAGCAAACTAATTTGCGGGTTATTATAATGATGTGCAACCGTTTTACGTGTTTGGTTTATTGCATAATATACAGTATTTATTTTTCTACCTTCGGCTTTCCCTTCGTTGCTAAAGCAGAAAGTGCGGAAGTTGTTGACCGAATTGTAGCGGTAGTTAATGACGACATTATTACACTTTTCGAGCTGAATCGATCGTTTAAACCCTATGCGGAGAGAATCCGCGAACAAGCTTATTCAACCGACAAGGAGCATAAGATGCTCTTCAAGGTTCGGGAGGATATGCTCAACCAACTCATCGATCAAAAACTTAAAGATCAGGAGATAGAACGCTTTAGAATTAAAATAGGTGAACAAGAGATAGATCAAACCATTGAACGAATAAAAGAAACAAATTTTTATACGGATGAAGATCTAAGAGGTGCATTGGCTAAGGAAGGATTAACAATGGAAGAGTATCGTGAACGGATAAAGGAACAGATGCTCAGGACAAAGTTGATCAACCTTAAAGTAAAGTCCAAAATTGTGATTACAAAAGAGGACATAACGGCTTATTACGAAAACCACCAAGATAAGTATGGAGGGAAGAAAAAATATCATCTGTACAACATAATTTCAAAAGTTCCACTATTTGCCGACGAAAAGGAAAAGCTGAAGATTAAAGCACGAATGAATGTGATTTTAACAGAATTAAACGCGAGGAAATCTTTTGAAAGCGTGGCCAAGAGCTATTCTGAATCATCTCTGGATGTTGCGGGCGGTGATCTGGGTTTGTTCCAGCTTGAGGAGCTTTCTCCACAGTTGCGAAATACCATAAAAGAGATGAAGGCAGGTGAGTTTACCCCTGTGCTTGATACAGACCAGGGATTCCAGATTTTTTTTGTTAAAGAGATTGTGCAAACTTCGGGAAAGCCTCTGGAAGAGGTATCACCTGAGATCGAAAGAATACTATTTAATGAAATTGTTGAAAAAAAATTTCAATCATGGCTTGGGGATTTACGTAATCAGTCTGTTATAAAAATTATTAAATAGTTCCATATTATCCTATGACAATGACAAGTGACCGCACTAAAATACTTATTGACAGCATCAAGAGATTGCTGAGACGAAATGCTTTAACCCATCTCCGAAAGATTGTTGACAAGACACATGCGGCAGATTTGTCTGTGGTGTTCCGTTCGTTGTCACTTCCCAACCAGCATAAGCTCTTTGAAATGATAGAGAGGACTGAGCAAAAGGGCGCCCTCTTCAGTGAACTGGATGAAGATACTTTTTTTGCGCTTAATGAAGGCATTGAACTTGATGAGGTGGTCGAGATTTTTGAACACATGCCCACCGATGATGTGGCCGACCTGTTAGGACGTTTGCCCGGGGAAAGGTCTGACGCCATTATAGAACGGATGAAAAAGGAAAGTTCCGAAGAGGTTGAAGGTCTGCTTCACTATGGCGATGATACTGCCGGCGGGATCATGGTTCCTGATTTTATTGCCTTGCGAGAAAATACAACTGCCAGGGAAGCCATCGAGTCGCTTCAGAAAGAACATCTGGATGTGGAGATGCCGTTTTATCTTTATGTGGTTGATTCAAACGGCAAATTAATAGGCGTCAGTTCTTTAAGGCAATTGGTGGTCGTTCCCCCTGAGACGCCTCTTAAAGATTTTATGACAACAGACGTTTTTACAGTCAAAACCGATATGGACCAGGAAGAGGTGGCAAAAATAGTTGCCCGTTATGATATTCTTGCGGTACCGGTAGTAGATGATACAAACCAGTTAGTGGGTATTGTCACAGTAGATGATATTATCGATATCATCGGAGAAGAGGCTACAGAAGATATTTTAAAAATGGCCGGTTTGGGCGGCGAGGAGTTTGTCGAAACACAGTCTGTTTTTAGAAGCACAAGGATTCGCCTGCCGTGGCTGTCTGCAAGCTGTATCGGTGGCATTGTTGCATTTTTTATTATAGGCCATTTTGAAGGAAGTTTGAGCAAGCTTGTATATCTTGCAGCCTTTATTCCGGTCATCATGGGAATGGGCGGCAATATCGGCACCCAGACTTCCACTATTGTGGTTCGGGGTCTTGCAACTGGACGCCTTAACATTAGAGATACTTGGTCTGTCGTCTTCAAGGAATTTGCCATCGGTTTTTTACTGGGTATGGTTTATGGATTTCTGGTCGGTTCGGTGGCCCAGCTTCGATACAGTATGTTTCAAGTTGCCATATCCGTTGGACTCGCCGTAATCAGTTCCATGTCTATTGCTGCCCTGGTCGGTTCTTTGGTGCCCATGGGATTTGCAAAGATAAATATCGATCCTGCTATAGCCTCAGGTCCTTTTGTAACCACAGCCATCGACATTATAAGTGTAGCTTTCTATTTTATAATCGCCACAACACTTCTTGGTATATGAAAAGATGTCAAGCTTTTCAACGCCTGCCATCATGCTTCGCCGGATCGATTTTGGAGATTATGATCTAATTGTTACGTTTTTTACTTTAAATAAAGGTAAAATTTCAGTAATTGCAAAGTCCGCCAAAAAAAGCACAAAACGATTTGCAGGCACACTTGAACTCTTTTCGGTATTGGACGCGGTATGCAGTATCGGGCGAGGCAAAGGGCTGCCTATTCTTCAGGAAGCGACATTAAAGCATGCTTTTCCCAATATCAGGTCCAAAATAATAAAAACAGCTTATGCCAGCTACTGGGCTGAATTGATCAATCAATGGATGGAAGAAGGTCAAAAACAGGTTCAGCTTTTTCACCTGTTTCGACATGTTCTAAGAGAACTCGATCTGGGCCATACATCCGAAGAGGCGCTTTCCATCCTGTTTCAAATAAGATTTATGACAATAGCCGGACTGGGTCCAAATTTAAAACAGTGCAGCATCTGCCAGACAGAAATTGAGAAGATGAAAGAAGCCAGGATTAAATTCGATCTTTCAAAGGGAGGGATTATATGTGATGGGTGTGCTTCCGGAGCTTTACAGAAGATATTTCTTTCAAAGGGAACCATTAAACATCTTTTGTGGATCCAAAGGGGGGATTTAACAAGGGCCGTTCGAATCAGATTTGCTTCCCAGGCTTTAATGGAAAGTCTGGAGTTTTTAGAGGCATTTGTGCCGTATCATTTAGGGAAAGAACCCCGGAGTTTGAAATTTTTACGGCAGATAAGGGAATGACCGGAAGTCAGATGACAGAGAATAGAGGGTAAAAATTGAAAGACAGAATGGAAATTCAGCACCTATCACGCAACACCCAACGCGCAACACACACCTTAAAAAGCATCATTGAATCGCATCAAATTGAAGCATCGGCCCCTTGTAGGATCGACATGGGCGGGACGCTGGATATCAGTACGTTTTATTATCCGCTCAGGCATCTTTCCCCATGCACCGTTAACATGGCAATTGATTTGAGAACACGGATACGATTTCTTCCCTATGACAAAGGTATGGTAAAAATATCTTCAAAAGGTTTTACCAGTGCGGAATATCCTCTCGATGAATCTCCTTTTGATCATCCTCTGGGGCTGATGTTTGCAATTGCAGCCTATTTCAGGGCCGAAGGTGTGCAAATTGATATTAACTCTTCATCACCGCCACGCAGTGCTTTAGGAGGATCATCCGCAGCGGCAGTGGCGCTTGTCGGGGCCTTTTCATATATTTTTGAGCAAACCGGTGTTAAGCCGCTTTCCAGGCTTCAGGTTGCACTGCTTGCCCAGGCCTTAGAAGCAAGCGTAGCCGGCGTACCGTGCGGACTTCAGGACCAGCTCGCAGCTGTATATGGCGGTGTTCATGCCTGGACCTGGCAAGAAGGCGTTGGAAAGCCATATTTTAGAAAAAAGGTCATTGTAAGGAAGGAATCTTTTAATGATCTTAAATCTCACCTGCTGCTGGCATACTGCGGTGTGCCACACGAGTCAAAGGATATTAACAAAAAGTGGGTCCGGCAGTTTCTTGAAGGAAGAAATCGTGAGCTTTGGGCTGAAATTGTTGTATGCACACAAAAGTTTGCCGAAGCTTTAAATGCCCTGGATTTTAAAGATGCTTCGGCCTTAATGAACCGGGAAGCGGCCATCAGGAGAAAAATGACCCCCGAGGTGCTTGATGATGTTGGAGAAGAACTTTTAGATTCTGCCGTGAAAAACAGCTGTGGTGCGCGATTCACAGGTGCCGGGGGTGGCGGCTGTATTTGGGCGCTGGGTGAAATCGAGGATATTGACAAATTAAAGGGGATATGGGAAAAAGTTCTTTCAAGTAGAAAGGACGCCCGTCTGTTGGATGTAACGATAGATTCAGAAGGGTTATTGTGCAACATTCATAAATAGTGCCTGAACGAAAACGGTCTTTTTCGCTAATATCTACGTCAGACTCAAATTTTAATCCTCGAAATACTAACAGTATTACTGTGGTTAAAATTTTCGTCTTCCTTGATCTCAACGAAAAATCCTAGTTTTCGTTCGGGCACTGAATAACAACGAGTTAATGAGGTAAAAGAAATGAATTTTCAGGATGTTATTATGTCGTTAGAGAAGTTCTGGGCTCAGAAAGGGTGTGTTGTGGCCCAACCTTATGATATTGAAGTTGGCGCCGGAACATTTCATCCAGCCACTCTACTGAGGGCACTTGGCCCTGAGCCTTGGAATGTAGCTTATGTCCAGCCTTCCCGGCGGCCCACAGACGGTCGCTACGGTGATAACCCGAATCGATTGCAGCATTACTATCAGTATCAGGTAATACTGAAACCTTCTCCTTATGATGTGCAGCAGCAGTATTTGCATAGCCTTAAGGTGCTTGGGATCGATCCCCTTGAACATGACATAAGGTTTGTGGAAGACGACTGGGAATCGCCAACCCTCGGTGCGTCCGGCCTTGGATGGGAAGTTTGGCTGGATGGTATGGAAATTACCCAGTTTACCTATTTTCAGCTCTGCGGCAGTGTTGAATTGTTTCCCATATCTGTGGAACTCACTTACGGATTGGAACGTATTGCCATGTATCTGCAAGGCGTTGACAACGTTTATGATCTGAAATGGAACGATGATGTAACTTATGGTCATGTCCATCATCGGCAGGAAGTGGAGCAGTCAACCTATAATTTTGAGAAGGCAGATGTAGGAATGCTGCTCGAATTTTTTGATAAATACGAGGCTGAAGCCGACCGAATGATTAAGGAAAAGTTGGTTCTTCCTTCTTATGAATACTGCCTGAAATGTTCGCATACATTTAACCTTCTGGATGCTCGCGGCGCCATCAGCGTTATGGAGAGAACCAGTTATATCGGACGTATAAGAAACCTTGCCAGAGCCTGTGCGGAAGCATATCTGGAGCAAAGAAAGGAGATGGGGTATCCCCTGATCAAGAAGGAGAAATGATATTAAAGGCTGTACCGTTTATAAGATGATGTTTAATGGATGATGTAAGATCAATGACGCATGACTCGTGAATACTCTAATTTAAAGTTTGCATCAGATTAAATAAAAACAGAGGTGGATATGGAAACTTTATTGCTTGAGATAGGGACGGAAGAGATACCGGCAGGTTACATTGAACCTGCGCTAAATGCAATATCATCAATGCTGCTGAAAAAAATGACCGATGCCCGTATCGACCACGGCAGTGCCAGGATTTTTGCAACTCCGAGACGGCTTGCAGTGGAAGTAAAAAAAGTTGTAGCCAAACAAAAATCCTTAATTTCAGAAGTTGTGGGGCCTCCTGAAAAAGTCGGATTTAATGAAAAGGGCCAACCCACTGTGGCGGCGAAAAAATTTGCTGAAAAAGTTGGAGTTTCGGTAAATGCTTTAATAGTAAAGGATACGAACAAGGGTCGTTACTTGTGTGCAAAAGTTGCGGAGCAAGGGCTTCCAACCCGGACGTTGTTAAAAAACATCCTGCCGGAAGTGATTCTTGCCACACCCTTTCCCAAGACCATGAAATGGGCTGAACTTGACATTGAATTTGCCAGGCCCATACATTCGATTGTAGCTCTTTTGGGAGAGAAAGTAATTCCTTTTACCCTGGGAGACATAAAAAGCGGAAGATACACTTATGGACATTATTTTATGAATAATACCAAAGTAAAGATTTCCAACCCCAAGGACTATATTAAGACTCTGCATTCCGCAAAAGTACTCGTCGATCTTCAAGGACGCAAAAAAAGTCTTGAGAAAGAGATCGATAAGGCTGCAAAAAAAGTAGGCGGTAAGATCTTGCCTGATGATGAACTGGTGGAGATTGTAAAAAACCTTGTCGAATATCCTGTGGCTACGGTCGGCAAATTTGATAAAGAATTTCTGGAAGTCCCCGGTGAAATACTGATTACCGCCATGCGAGAACACCAAAAATATTTTGCCGTGATAGACAGTAAAGGAGATCTTATGCCCTGCTTTGTGGCGGTAAACAATACCCGTACTAAAGATATGAACCTGGTGGCAACCGGGCATGAATGGGTGCTGAAAGCCCGACTTGCGGATGCTCAATTCTTTTACAAAAGTGATCTGGAGTATTCCTCTAAAGATAGGGTTGAAAAACTAAAAGGCGTTCTTTTTCAGGCCAAACTCGGGTCCATGTATGAAAAGGTTGAGCGTCTTCAAAAAATGGTAGGATTTCTGGGAGATAACGTTGAAGAGGGTTCGGATTTGAAAAAGCATGTTACCCGGGCTGCCTGGTTGTGCAAGGCTGATCTTGTTAGCAATGTTGTGGTTGAATTTCCCAAACTGCAGGGGATTATGGGCAGGGTTTACGCTTCTGTTAAAAAAGAACCCGTTGGTGTGGCTACAGCAATAGAAGAACATTACCGGCCGATTTATTCAGGGGGAAAACTTCCTGAAACTACGGCAGGCGCAATTCTTGCCATTGCCGACAAGATCGATAATATCTGCGGATTTTTTTCCGTGGGACTTATTCCCACCGGCGCTTCTGATCCATACGCGCTTCGGAGGCAAGGCATCGGTATTGTTCACATCATGATTGATAAAGGTTTTTCATTTTCTTTAAGGGGTATGATTGAAAAGAGCATAAAGCTTTTCGGCATAAAGGGCGCTAAGAAAATTCGGGAGATTGCTGACATCGTAAACACCTTTTTGTATAACCGAATGACACATCAATTGGCTGAAGAAGGATTTTCAAAAGATGTCATCGCTGCTGTTACAAGTGTATCGGTGGATAATGTTCCTGATGTATGGAACCGGGTGCAAGCGTTACAGGATCTTAAGACCGCACCGGATTTTGAACCGCTGGCCGTTGCTTTCAAGCGAATCGTCAATATCATAAAAAAGGCCAAGGCGTTTAAGGCAACATCAGTAAATGAAAGTCTTTTTCAACATGATTCTGAGTCTGTTCTTTATTCGGACTATAAAAAAGTCGAAAAAAAGGTTTCAGACAGTCTTGACAAAGGAGATCTGCCACAGGCTCTGCATGAGATCGCTTCCCTCCGGGATGCGGTAGACGCTTTTTTTGATGGTGTTTTGGTCATGGCAAAAGAGACAAAAATACGCAGCAACAGACTTTGTTTGCTCAAGCACATAGCAGATCTATTTGAAACTATAGCAGATTTTTCAAAAATATCGACTTAGGATGATTCTGAAAGATATATTCGTTCGGAAATCAAAGTGAGACCTTTGAAAAATGCCAATTTTTGTTTAAGTTCAAGAAAGGCGAAAATTTTAACCACAGGAATACATTGAGTATTTCGAGGATTAAAATTTGAGCCTGACGCAGAAATTGAGCAAAAAGGGGCGTTTTGCAAAGGTCTCAAAGTAGAATTTCCATTCCTTCTCTTGCCACTACGATTTCAAGTGCAGATTGATTCGCCATACATTCGTGGTAACGTTTTTCAAGTGCAAACAGTTCCTGATCTGTTCGTGGAGGGTCATGGTGAAAAAGAACGATTTTTTTTACTCCGGCCTCAAGGGCGGAATTGATTGCATGTT
>CAZBOB010000037.1:0-35111 GCA_964492995.1 uncultured Desulfobacteraceae bacterium
TGGTTACAATTAATTGTAAATATATTATATAAGCTTAATTGCAGGTTTTAGGTTAAATATTATGCCAACCGTTATGTATCTTTGACATTTCTCGATATGATCAAAAAGAACCAACCGTTTGATCAGTAATGGAGAGCACACGAATCTGGCCTGTTTTAATCCATGTGCTATACACAGCGTCCAAGGTAAATGCTCATCAGTTTCATAAAATAAGCGTTTAACAGTTATACGACGAAATATTGTGCGCAACTATTTATGACGTTCAGTATAACTCCAACCGAGCAGTAAGAAACCCTAATTTCATCTAACTGCAATTTATTTTGAAATTTGAAGTCGGTTTTATAGTTGTGATATCGTTTTTCATCGGCGCCTGGTGGCACCATAAATAATTCACTAAATTTGGCACAAAAAATTCATAAAAAATTTTATCAAAACAACTTTGATAAAACCCACATTTTGGGTGTTGTAAACCCATTGTAAATCTTTTGTCGGCATTTTTGCCGGCAAGTTATAACAATTTTGGGCTTTAGTTTTACCCTAATTGAGCGAAAGTCGAGGATGCCCCAGATTCAAGGCGTCACGGGTGAAGCCGTAATGAACTACTGCAAACCCGTGACAACGCCGAAGATGGGGTATCATCGACTTTCCCGAAGGGTAAACAAAACCGATATAAAATAACAGAATTCATATCTCACTGATAGAAGAGATATTAAAATGTCATCGAATCATCAAAATTGTTCTTGAAATAAATATATTATAATCGTTTTCGGTTTTGTTTACGCTCATTTAGGGTTTTAACACCCCCGTACACTGAGGGGAGGTTTGGAAACCACTTCTAATTATGATCAAAAATATAGCCCAGCGATCGAAGGCTTTTAAAATAGACCGGTTTTTTTGGATCGTCCTCAAAATACTTCCGAAACCTAACCATAAAATTGTCCACCGTCCGTGTGGTCATACTCCCTGTATATCCCCAGCCGATTCCTAAGAGTTTGCTCCTTGAAATCGGTTTCCCCTTATTGACGATAAACAGCTTCAAAAGCTTGACCTCCTGTTCAGTGAGACATATTTGTCCGCATTTGCAATGGGCAACAGACAATTCAAAATCGATCCGGTTTCCGCCAAACATATAGGTCTTTTTTAATGAAGAAGGATAGTTTTCGTCCGGATCGCCATTCTTGCGATACCAAGATGCGTGGGTCAAAAGACGTTCTACCCTCAGCAAAAGCTCCTCAAGGTCAAAGGGTTTTACAATATAATCATCTACACCGTAGGAAAGCCCTTTAACCTTATCATCTGAAGCGCTTTTGGCAGACAATATTAAAACCGGAACCTGTTCATCTTCAAGACGTATGCTTTGAAGTACCGAAAATCCATCAATACCGGGAAGCATTATATCGAGTATGATCAGGTCGGGCTGCCATTTCTTCCATTGATTAAGGCCTGAAACCCCGTCCAGAGCTATCATTACATCATACCCTTGAAGCGTCAGGTTCAGTTTCAAACCTTCGGCGATATGATTCTCATCTTCTATGACCAAAATGCGTTTTTTTTCAATCTTTTTCACAAGTACCTCAAGCCGTTATTCACAAATTTTATCCGCCTTGGGCATTATTTCCCAAAAAAAATTAATAGTAGTCATGATGTTACATCTTTAAACGCTCGACGGTCTCGTAACAAGCAAGAAAAGCGACTTTTTACGAAACCGTCAAGATTTAAAAGGAAGCATCACGGTAAACACCGACCCTTCTCCGCGTCCTTTGCTTTGAGCGACGACTTTTCCTTTATGAATCCGTGCAATATTCTGCACCAGATGCAACCCGAGTCCGCTCCCCATGGCTGTCATATCATCCGCCCGGCCTGACTGATAAAATTTCTTGAAAATTTTTTTGAGCTCCGTCTTTTCAATTCCGATCCCGTTGTCCTCAAATCGTATATGCAATCTGCGATGATACAACTTAAAAATAATATCTATTCTTGGTTCTTCCGATTCATTATACTTAACCGCATTGGTCATAAGATTCATCAAGAGCATTTCAAATAAAGACAAGTTAATACGATATGCAAAGGAGCGTCCTGAAGAATTATGAATATTGATTTTGCAATTGCGAAAAAGATGGTCATTATCTGTAATAAATTGCTCAACCGTGGCCAAAAGATCCGCTACAACGAATTCCTCACCGTAAATCTTACTCTCAATTCTGGCGAGATTCAGGATGCGGTTGATATTTTCCGAAAGCCGTCCCACATCCTGAACCATGTAATCAAGATACGCTAGCTGATCATCACGTGAAAACTCATGTTTCATAAATGTTTCCAGATAGAGTTTTAACGACGTAACCGGGGTTTTGAGCTCGTGTGTAAAATTATTTATAAAGTTGTATTGCAATCGGTAGAGCTGTATTATTTTCTGATTGTACACAAAAATAATAAAAATCCCTACCAGAATGATTCCAACAAGAATCGAAAGAATCAGAATAACCACCCAGGTTTCGGATTCCAATAACTGCCCATGGTCCAGATTGAATTTTTCCGCAACCTCCTTGAGCCCTGTGCTGACCTCCATATACCAGTAGATGTACAATACAAGGGATGTGGCCAACGCTACGATGGAAAAAATAAAGATAAAAATGGGGTGAAAAAACCATTTTGTTCGAGTTATTGCTTGTTCCATTGCGTCACTAACCGTTTTTTAATGAAAATATCTTTGGGCAAATTGATTTGAATAAAACTTTCCCCGGTTATTTACTAAAAAACTTATATAACAAATTTATCTACACTTTGTAAAACTTTTGTAAAACCAAAAAAGACCCCTGTAATTTTTCAATCATCCCTATTATATCAAACCATGTATTGAGACCTTTGAAAAATGACCGTTTTCGGTCATATCCCTTTAAAAATTCAGGAAATAGATTATGAATACTGCACCATTGGCCCACCCGCTCGGGACCCGTGCCAAAGTGTTACTATCCAGCGTCTTTGGGCCATATGCCCAAAACGACAAGTATGGAAGCCGGGAAATCAATCCCATGGAACTTTATCATAACCAGGTCACAAGGGTTCAGGGCGGTTTTTCCCTTCGAATGTTTCATCGCAGCTTCGGGTTGATGTTAATTCAGAGCAATATCGAAGCCCCCTGCACCCTTCTCGATTTTCCATCCCTTGACCGTTTTGTTCACGAAATCGAGCATCATTCCTACGACATCGTCGGCATCAGCTCAATTATACCCAATATCGGAAAACTGAAAAAAATGTGTGAACTGGTCAGGAAATACCTGCCAAAAGCAACGATTGTCGTTGGAGGACATGTGGCAAATAAAGGCGGCATCCACGAAATTATTGACGCGGATCATATCGTCAAGGGAGAGGGTATTCAATGGTTTCGAACCTTCCTGGGGCAAAATAAAACAGCCGCCATAAGGCATCCGCTGGTCTATTCGGGATTCGGCGCCAGAATCCTGGGGATTATGCTTCGGGACCAGCCCGGCGATACCGCCGCTGTCTTACTCCCTTCCGTGGGTTGCCCCGTGGGCTGTAATTTTTGTTCGACTTCTGCACTATTCGGCGGCAAGGGCAAATTTATCAACTTTTACCAAACCGGAGATGAGCTTTTTTCCGTCATGTGTCAACTGGAAGAAAAACTCAAAGTTCGATCTTTTTTTACCATGGATGAAAATTTTCTCCTGCATCGAAAAAGGGCGCTGCGGCTTCTTGAGTTGATGCAAAAAAGCAATAAAAGCTGGGCATTATATGTTTTCAGCTCGGCCAGGGTATTAAAATCTTATACCATTGAGCAACTGGTGGGTCTGGGAATATCCTGGGTGTGGATGGGACTGGAAGGCGAACAAAGCCAATATTCCAAGCTCAAAAACGTAGAGACGTTGCCTCTGGTTCGATGTCTTCAATCCCATGGAATTCGCGTTCTGGGGTCATCGATTATCGGCCTGGAAAACCATACCCCCGACAACATTTATCGCATCATAGACTACGCCGTCAGCCATGATACGGATTTTCATCAGTTTATGCTGTACACCCCGATTCCCGGGACGCCGCTGTATGAAGAGCATCAAAAACGCGGAACCCTTTTGGCCGAATCGGAATTCCCGTTGGCGGACACCCATGGGCAGTATCGCTTTAATTACCGGCATCAACACATTCAAAACGGCCGGGAAGAACAATTTATTCTCGACGCTTTCCAGCGTGATTTTGAGGTCAACGGTCCCAGTCTTGCCCGATTGATCAGAACCTTATTAAAGGGCTGGAAAAGATACAAAGACTACCCGGAAAAGCGTATTCGAGAGCGTTTTGCATGGGAAGTCAAGCCGCTCCGAACAACTTATGCCGCTGCTGTCTGGGCGATGAAGAGACGATTCCGGACAAATAAACGAATGGCCGCAAAAATGAATTCTCTGCTCCAAGAAATTTACGAAACCTTCGGCTGGAAGACAAGGATTATCGCTCCCCTGGCAGGGATATACGTTTATGCCGCTCTTAAAAAAGAACAAAGACGCCTGGCAAACGGATGGACGTATGAGCCCGATTGTTTTTATGAAAAAAATGCTACGGCCTTGGTCCTGGAAAATGCCTCCCCGCCTTACTCCGAAGCGCTATCCCCAAAAATTAGATACGTTTCATGTAAGGCTTTCCCCGTCCCCGGCAGATAATTTGATTTCATGACTTGCCAATGGGAGCCCGCCCCGTTTAGCGCGGAACAAAATCGAATTTTACAGTATACCACATATCGTCCACCCGTGCGTATCGACAGCTGCTGGTCTTGTACTTGCCCGGCAGCGCGTTGGCCCTGTCTTCTGGAGTATCATGATCACTGGCATGCAGGAGTACTGCGCTATAGATGTTGTTGTCCCCATCCAGCAGCCGCCACTGTGTACCAGGTTCAGCCAGGACCGGTGGTTTGAGCTCAAAGGTCAGCAGCCACTCGTGCTTAATCGGCGCACTCTGGACGGCAGGCAATTCTTGGCTTGTGGCCAGAGCCTGGCGATTGCCTATCATCAGCTTGAGCCGGTTGGGGCCTGACTTAATTCTGGTGTAGTAACTATCCGACCGACTTCCGGTCAGATAAAAAGTTACGGTAGACACTTCGCGCCGGGGGAAATCGGTTGGCAGTGTGCCGTAGTGTTCAATGCGGCAACCACAGCAACTCGAACCGCCGGCAAAGGGCCAGCTTTGCTTGACTTTTCCTGAGGCAATATAGAGTTTCACCTGTGAAACATCCTCTTTTTTTAAACGAACATCAATACGCTTGTCTTCGCCCATGCCCAAAGTTACCCACTGCTTTTTAGTTACATAGCCATCAGCCGAAACTTCCACATGGTAACGGCCCTCCTTAAGCGCCATACCTTGATAAAATTTCGGTTCTATATTAAGCATCCGAACCTTTGCATCGTCCGGCTGTGTTTCTATATAAAGCCTGCCTTTTGCAGTGCTTGATACGACAAACACAAACTCTCCGCCTTGGTCACCTGTATTTCGTACCGGGCGGCAAAGGGGGGTCTGCTCGGAGTTGTTACTTACGATAGGTGCAATACGAGTATAAAGTTCCTGTGTGGAAATATAGGGCTTCTCATTCTTTCTCAATTCCTTAAGCAATTGATAGGCAAACACGCTGTGGCCGCCAGTGCCGTCGTCTGCTACCGGTGTTTTGTTTCCGGAGGTCATGCCCCAGCGGCTTTTTTCGTTATACAGATTTAGATAGTATTTGTCGTCGATGACCTGCGGCACGCTACGTGCTTGACCAAACAGGGTGCCGGAATAGCAAGAATCAGAGATGAGCAGGACATGACGTGCTTCCATACTCCGCATGGATTTTTGGACCTGAACGTTTTCCAGATACGTTATAGGATCTCCGCCCGTTGCATCTGCCGGTATCCACCATCCATCATTGTATGTTCGATCAAAATCACCATGTCCGGCATAATATATGAGAACGCTGTCATCCGGATTTGCTGACGCTGCCAAATCCCGCAATGCCTGGTAAATAGCTTTCTTTGTGGCTTTCCGATCCAAGAGGAGTTTAACCTGAAAACCATAACGCTCACGAAGAACTTCGGATATGGACCTGGCATCATCTAAGGCTGTTTCAAGATCCGGAATTTTCGGATCTTTATAATCATTAATGCCGATGATTAATGCCCGGTATGCACCCAGTTTGCCACTCTGATGACTCAGATCGGCCATAACTTTTATCGCACGAGATGCATCAACCGGAAACTCGGACAGTAGAAAAATGCTGATAAGCGAAAATATCAACAGCAGTGTTTTTCTCATGATACCCACCAACGATTGATAATTGAAGCCATATATTGACAAGCCCTATACTCTTGATTAATAATCAGCCCTCCTATCGTTTAATCTTTTTTTAAATTTATCTCAAATAAGCTATATTTTTGATTTTTGGTAAGTAAGAACAGCTTGTTGCCGGAATCAGCAATGACTTGCTTGATAAATGTTTCATCCTTATTAATATCGGGCAGTATTAATACCTTTGTTTCACCTGTATTTATAAAATTCAATAAAATCTGGCAGCTGTTATCTTCTCTTTTTCTGATATAAGAAATACACTTGCCGGATTGGGTTACTGAAGGCGAATATTCTTTATAAGCTGTACCTGTAATATTATAAAACATGTCTTTTCTTAAGTCATAAACAAAAATATCATCATTTGCTTGTAAAGGAAGAATGCCGGATTTTACCATTCCTGCATAATTAATGTTGTATGGAAATTTTATTAATTCCGGTGGTTTTCCGGAATTTGATTTTAATTTGTATAATTCAAATAATTTTCCTCTTTTATTTGATATAAAGAAAATTGTACCCGCCCAGTAAGATGGAAATTTATTAATACATTTTTTATAGGTAAGTTTTCTCGATTTCTGTTCTTGTAAATACTTTTTTTCTCCTATAAAAATATGAGATTCATTCTGGCTTCTCTGTGTCGTTGATAGAACTATTTTTTCAGATATAATCCTTATATCGGTGTGTATGGTCTTAGCCAATTCTTTCCATTTTTTCAGAAAGGTGTCATCAGTAACGATTACGTCTTCTCCAGGTTCATTCTTCTTAATGATATAGAGGCTCTCATTGTAACTAGTGAAACTTATTCCATTTTCGTCTTCTAATTTTAAAATTGTTTTCTTAACTTCCGGTAAATACTTACCTTCAATAAGAGGCAATGCGGATTTTTCAGTAAAAAACCTGTTTTTCCAGATAATTATTTTTTCAAAATTAAATCCTCCTGAAATAAGCAGGAGTAAAACTAACAGGAATATTAATCGAATAGCAAAGCTGTGCCCGAAAAGATTTTTAAAGTACTCTTTGAAAGGGTAATAACAACATAAGAGGACCTTACTCCAAAAGTTTGTTTTGACTTTAACCCGAGGCAACCTTTTTTTATCGTGGCGAACCATACTCATTGTCTCAGGTTTTTCTGTCGGTGTATAAATATGTTGTATATCTTCATCTTTAATATTTATATCTGCTGTTACTCTTTCAATCTCATCATCATGTACAAAACAACACTGCCCTCTTATCATGCCTTTTGCCGAACTATCTTTAAAAAGAAAATCACCACGTCCAACCAAATCTTCAGCGCCAACAGTATCCAGTATCACCTTTGAATCAACCCCGGAAGAGACCTGAAAAGCAATCCTGGAAGGAAAATTGGCTTTTATCCTTCCGGTAATAATATCAACCGAAGGACGTTGAGTGGCAATTATCAAATGAATGCCAACGGATCGTGCAAGCTGTGCAAGTCTGCAAATAGGATTCTCTATTATTTCTGTCTTCAGCATCAAATCAGCAAATTCATCTATCATAACGACTATATATGGAAGGTGATTGTGAGGATTTTTTTGATTATAAGTGACAATGTTTTTACATTTTTTTTGCTGAAGCAAAACATAACGTTTTTCCATTTCTCCTACCAGTGCTTCAAGGAGATCATAGCTTTCATCAGCTTCATGTATAATTGGATTGAGCAAAAAAGGAATGTTTGAGTATAATGATAATTCAACTCTTTTGGGGTCAATTAAAACTATTTTTAAATCTTCGGGGGTTTTGGTTAAAATAAGTGACATCAGGATAACATTGAGGCATACACTCTTCCCGGAACCTGTTGCGCCTGCAACCAAAAGATGCGGCATTTTAGTTACATCAAAGATTATTTCAGAATTGTTTATATCCAACCCCAATACAACGGGAAGATTTCCCGAATGATTTCTGAAATTTTGGGAGGTTATCACCCTTTTTACGGGTATTATGGGTCTTTTGATAACCGGTACTTCCAAGTTAATTGCAAATTTTTTTGCGGATTGAGATATAGTAAGGCTTTTCGTTTTTAGCTCTAACTTTAAATCTTCTTTTAAGTTCTTGATATCTTTGAATCTTGTCTTTTTTTCTAACTTTATTTCATAAATAGTAGTTATTAAACCTCTTTTTATGTCTATGACACGAATATTTAATCCATAGTTTAGAAAAAAAATTTCAATTAAAGATTTCTCTTCTTCTGTTGCCGACGTTGTGCGATCATCAACGGGTCGATCTTCATTGAAATCTTCAAGCAACTCGATATCCGGGATGTTATATGTCATATTGTGATCCACAAATTTAATTTATGAAGGATAGTTGTAAACAGATCACTAAACAATAATTTCTCATCTATCATTTTTATCGAAACCATTGTTAAAATAAAAACAAAGAAAATGCCTGTAATTTCAATAAATATCAGTTTGTTTGTCGGTTTGAATTCATTTATTGTTGAAAATATTCCTGTTAAGTTCCAAAGTAAAAGGGGTAATAAAACACCACATAACAAATTACTGACAAGTATATTTTTAATAATTAAAGCAGTTATTAAGAGAATAACAAAAACCACATTTGTGACCAGATAATTCTTTGTATTGTAAAATTTGCCGAAAAGCGGAAATGATAATAGAACCCCGGCCATAAACAGAAGAAATGGAACAAAGGTAATTCTATTGATTAAATACAAAAGTGATACCTTAAACTCATATGCAATAGAAATTCCTGTAAAGAGCAGAACTATAAAAAGCAAAGTCTTTAAAATTATTTTTAACAATTTTACAGCCATTGGAAGTTCTTTTACAATAAGCAAATCAACAAAAAAGTCTCTCGAAAATTTTCATGAAATATTCGGGTTAGGTCATTATCGTAAGAGTATTCTCTTTCGTCAAGATTTTTATTTAATTAAACAACGGAGCCCAAACCCAAATCAAATCACCGTCAAAACTTTCATTAGCCACTAGCCTTCGTAGCGGTATAGACCGTTGAGTCTTGACACACAAGGCGTTTTTTGCCATATTTTATTAATATCTTAAGCAAATTATTATACTTTTAATAACAATGCATGATTAAAACAATGCCAAAGAAGTTATGCGATATATTCGCTGCTGTGATATTGGGTTATCTGGCATTATTCTGCATTACGGGTTGTGCAGTAACAGCGGAAAAACCAAAAAACGGTCAACTCCATAACTTTAAGAGTCTGGGTATAAAGGTAACCTCGCCGCTGCCTGATTCCGATTTTGCCGCAGTCCAAATTGAGCACTCCAACAAAGGGGAGCTACAACGCTCTAAGCTGCTTGAAAATATCATCGCCGGGCCGGTGTCAGATAGTAAAGTTGTTGACGCGCGTCTATCTGTGACGATCACCAAGCTGGATTATGTTCGTAGTAGGTATTTCGACATGATGAAAGGGGCAGTGGGAGCAAAAGGCGGCTTTGTTGCAGAGGTCGATCTGTCCGATGCCAGAACCGGCCAAACACCGGAATATGGCGATATCCGCAAGGCTGGCCACGCGGGTGGTGATTTTTTATTTGTCCGTCAAAAATGATGATGCCTTTCAATTGGGATTATACTTTACCCATAAGGGTGTTATTGAATTTGAGAAAGCCATGTGGCAGGAAGCACCATTTTGTTATTGGTACTTTGCACCTTTACTAGTGCCGGATATGGGCAGCTACGCCTCACAGGGAAACCAGATCGTCGTTTATAGCATGATGGGCTTAAACAGAACCGTTACCTACTCCTTGCAGGGAAATACGTTAACCTTCGTTGATCGTTCAAGCGGCTATCCGCTGACCACTGTCTACTATCGTATGAAATAAAGGAACAAAACTTGACCAGAAAAATTCCTTTAGTTCTTTATAACCTCCCTTTCACCGCACACCTATCAGGGCCACGTCATTTAAGCGTGCAATCCGTTATAACCAATCGTAAACTGACATTATTGCTCTTCTCACTATGGTTGGTCTTTTCAGGCTGTGTTCACTCCATCAAGGCCTTACCTGAAGGTATTGATTACCGAAGCAAAGGATATTGTGTTGGTGCCGAGGATATAGAATTCCTTGTGGATTTAACTTATAAGAATACTGTTGGAAAGACCGTACATGAACAGGAAATTTTTGACACGATTTTTACTCTGATTGATAACGCCCGCAAGTACATTCTGATTGACATGTTTCTCTTCAATTCATATCAAGGAAGGGCAGAAAAAGCTTACCGCAGACTTTGTTTTGAGCTCATGACCCGACTGGTAGAGAAGAAGAAGCTGATTCCGTCGATAAAAATAGACTTTATCACCGATCCGGTCAATAATGTGTATGGCGGGGTAAAATCGAAAGAGATCGCATTAATGAGGGCGGCGGGAATTAATGTTATTTACACTGATCTTAAAAAATTGCGTGACAGCAACCTGTTGTATTCTCCCATTTGGAGAATATTCATACAATGGTTTGGCAACTCTGACAGCGGCGGTATTTTCAAACATCCTTTCAGCGAGGATGAGCCGGGGGTTACTTTAAGATCATACCTGTCTCTCTTGAATTACAAGGCAAATCACCGGAAGGTTGTTTTGGCTGATAACAGGGGTAAGTGGACAACTGTCATTACCTCCGCCAATCCGCACGACGGCAGCTCAGCTCACTCCAATATTGCCTTGAAGATTACCGGCGACTTTTGTCGGGAAGTCTATATTGCCGAAAAATCGGTTGCCGCATTCTCCCGGGGAAAACTTCATGATGTTGTCTTTGAATATGTGGATAGTGGAAATTCCGGTCAAACAAACTGTGTGTATTTATTCCTGGTTACCGAAAAAAAGATCCAAGACGAACTGATTCGGCAGCTTGAGGACCTGGGACCGGGTGACCGTATTTTCATGGCATTATTTTACCTCTCAGACAGGGACATTATAAAAGCGCTGTTGAAGGCTGCCCAAGCCGGGGCGGAGGTAAGAATTATTCTTGACCCGAGCAAGGATGCGTTCGGCCGTGAGAAAAACGGCATTCCCAATCAGCCTGTGGCCTATGAGTTGATGAAAAAATCACGCGGCAAGATAAAAATCAGGTGGTACCATACCCATGGGGAGCAGTTTCATACCAAACTCACCCTGGTTGAAAAACAGAACGGTACCGCTGTTGCTGTATTAGGGTCGGCGAACTTGACGAGAAAAAACATCGAAAATTTCAATCTGGAATTAGATGTCAAGGTCCTCGGGACTTCGTCAGCAGAAGTTATCCGAGAGATAAAGCAATATTATGATAGAGTGTGGCACAACAAAAGGGGACATTATACCGTAGATTTTGAGTTCTATGAGGATAGATCCTTGAGCAAGACCTTTTTATACAGATTATATGAATACACGGGTATCTCCACTTTCTGAAGATTAAGTCTCAACATCATGAGTAGTCCAAACGGCTACTTTCAACAGATACTGCATGTTTTTCTACAGGAGGCGATATCATGGTAAACTCTTTACGAAAAAATTTGTCTTTCCTATTAAACAACCCCATGTTCAGGGGGTTGTCGAATAAGCAGCTTGAAGAAGTCATCGAAGTACTGGAAGAAGTGCATGTCAAGGCAGGGGAAATAATAGCTACGGAGGGAGATCCGGCATCAGAACTCTATTTCATAAAGAGTGGTACCGCAGAAGTTTTGAAAAAAGAACCCGAGCTTGATTATGAACATCGGCTGTCAACACTGTCAACGGGCGACAGCATTGGTGAAATGGCGGTTCTGGATTGCAAACCGCGCTCGGCTTCTGTCCGGGCGGTTTCGGATTGTTCCCTTTTAATGCTTAAAAATGATAAACTGCATTCCCTCTCATCGGCGGAAGAATCTACCTATTCCAAGATCAAAAGCAATCTGAGTTGTGAGATGAGTGAGCACTTACGTCAGACTAACGAAATGACGGTACGTTCCTTACGAATGCAGCTGGCCGAGGAAAAATCCAGAGTCTCTATGGGAATTCTCATCTGTATGCTACTGGTGGGAATATGTTTGTATGTGTTTTCTTTACAGGTTATTGCATCGTGGGCCAGGGCGGCGTCAACAACTACGGTTGTTAGCGTAAACATTATCTTCCTCTTTGCGGCGATGTCTTTTTTTGTTATTAAAAAAGGCGGTTATCCCTTTAGTATGTACGGCCTTACTACGAATAACTGGCGCCGATCGGTAATTGAATCTATTCTGTTCCTGGCACCTATTCTACTGTTCTTATGTGTGCTGAAATGGCTGTACCTGGTCCGGCTTCCCGGCATGCAGGAATATCCGTTGTTATCGTTAGGACAACATTTAAAACTAACTAAAGGCGGCCTTCTCCTCACTTGTTTTGCCTATTCGGTTTTTGCCCCTGTCCAGGAATTTATCGCCAGGGGATGCTTTCAATCTTCCTTTCAAAATTTCCTGGTAGGCAAATATAAAACTTTGACTGCCATTGTTATTTCAAATCTTATGTTCAGCATGACGCATCTTCACATCTCCATCAGTTTTGCCCTGCTGGCCTTTATTCCCGGACTTTTTTGGGGGTGGCAATATGCACGTCATAAGACGCTTATCGGAATTTCAATTTCACATATTGTCATCGGCCTCTCCGCTTCTATTTTTATCGGTTTCCCGGGAGTTTTATCATAAAGGAATCCATTCATACGAATTCCGGAAACTGGGGAATCTCTTAACGCCAACCGCCGGGCAATATGGTGAAGTCGGAGAATGTAACTTCAACCGGTTTTGCACTCCAGGTTTTGGCGATCATCCCAACACGATTCAGACTATCTTTGGTCGTGGTTAGAACACTGCCGAGATCCTGCCATGCGTCCGCCCCGGGTAACCGAACCCAGAACCGGAACGTCGTTCCTGTCTTGACGACTCGGAGCAAGCCGGAGGTTCCTTCATACTTAAGCAGAAACTCGCCCGAGTTCTCTGCGATCTTTGCGAGATCGTAGTGGGCACCGGTACAGTCATCCCCATAGGACCCGGAAATAACAACATCATTCGTCCCGGCCGGACCAAAATAAAGGGCGTGTACGGGTTTGTCTTCGTTGCCATTCCATAAAACCATACCCACATGGCTGTTTCCAACACGTTCCGGCATCTGGAATCTGACCTGGGCGATCCAGGTTTCCCGTGGCGGTGCTTCAACCGTCAACATGGGCGCCAGTCCCCGGTCGCAGTCCCAAATGTTATGCCCTCCGTTTGCTTTCATAAGCACAGTGTTGCCGAGGATTCGATGCATGGAGTCACCCTGGGGATCACTCCACTCGAAATCGACAAACTTACGCCCGGAAAAGACTTCTGACTCACCATTTTCCAGCCGGGCAAAATAGGACGGCACCCAATTTCGGATTCCTGCTACGCCCACCGCTACCTTAAAATCAGAAAAAGTGACACTCACGGGATTGCCCGCCCAGGTCTTGGTAATCATACCGATCCGATTGAATCCGTCCTTCACCGTTGTTAAAACAGAGCCCAGTTCCTGCCATTGCTTCTTAAAGGGTGACCTAAAAAAGAAACTATATGTGTCGTCCTTCTTGGTAATTCTCAGCCAGCCCGTGGCGGCTTCGTACTTTGTCCGAAATGTGCCGGAGTTGCCTTTAATGAACGCCAGGTCCAAGGGATGACCCGAGCAATCGTCGCGATAAGATCCGCTAACCACAACTTCGTTCGTTTCTCCCGGACCCACATACAGGGCGTGAACCGGCTTGTCTTCACTACCGTTCCACAACACCAGACCAACATGGCTGCGCCCGACACGTGTCGGCATTTCAAACTTTACTTGCACTGTCCAGGTTTCCGTCTGGGGTGCTTCCATGGTCAGCATGGGCGCCTGCCCGCGATTGCAGTCCCAGATGTTATGGCCCCCTTTGGTTTTCATGAAAACTCTGTTACCGGAGATTTCCTGCAGCGAATCTCCCTGAGGGTCGCTCCACTCAAAATCAGAGAAAGCATCACCGGAAAATGTCACTTCCGGCGATTTTTCAAGCTCCTTAAAATAGGCCGGAACCCACTGTTTAAACCCTGCAATGTCAGGCAGAATACGAAAGTCATAAAATGAAACCTGTACCGGGGAGTTACCCCAAGTCTTGGCGATTAGACCGATGTGGTCGAATCCGTCCTTAACGGTCGTCAAGACGGCGCCCAGTTCCTCCCATTGTTTCTTAAAAGGCGACTTGAAATAGAAATGGTACGTCATATCTTTCCTGCTGATCCTCAGCCAGCCCGTAGTGCCTCCGTAATTTGTACGAAAGTCACCCGAGTTTCCCTTGATTCGTGATAGGTCAAGGGGATGACCCGAGCAATCGTCGCGATAAGATCCTCCGGCCACCACTTCGTTGGTTTCCCCTGGTCCCACATAAAGGGCATGGACAGGTCTATCCTCACGACCGTTCCACAACACCAGGCCAACATGGCTACGTCCGACACGCGTCGGCATTTCGAATCTCACCCAGGCTGTCCACGTTTTTCTCCGGGGTGCTTCTACAGTCAGCATAGGCGCCTGCCCGCGATTGCAGTCCCAGATATTGCGGCCTCCGTTGGCCCGCATGTGAATCCACTTGTCATCGATCTTGTACATACCGTCTCCCTGTGGATTGCTGAACTGCCAGGTTTTGGCCGCAATACGGCCCTCTCCTGTTTTTTGGATAACCTTTTCTGAGGCTGGAGCCTGATGTTCAGGCGATATCGCAGCGATTTCCGTGCCTGAAATGAATAAATTACCCAGCTCTGTCTGGGCCGAGATTTTAAAGGAAGGCTTCGTTTGAGAAGGCGCTGTCGGCGTCCATTCCACTTGTTTGGGCCCACCCGCTTCAGAGATTTCCTGACCGGACGAAATTTGTAAAGGCTTTTCTTGTTCTTCACTCTTTACTTCCGGCTCCACAACTTTTTGATTTTCTTTCAGATCACCAGTTTTCCGTGCCTTGAGCGACTCGATCTTTTTGTGTGCGACGGCTGCAAAATTGCCATTAGGATATTGTTGAAGGTAGCTCTCAAAATCAGCAGGGTTTTCACTGGCAGCTACCGATGCCCAGTAAGTTATTTCGACCATGGCTTCCTGCCCGGTTGAAAGCTCGGCCGGGAGACTTGTCGCTTCAGTTTCCGTCGCCAGGTGGCCGGGCAAAAGAAAAACAAAGTCGCCCCGATCAAAATCGGGGTCACGCAGCTTGCCGTAACGGGGGGTTTGGGCCTGCTCCGTTAAGTTTGTGATTCGGTCGGAGAGATAGAGGCCCATCTCGCTGGCGGTAAGGTAGCCGTCTCCATTAGCATCGGCCCGCTCTTCGCCCCGTATTCCACGCAGAAACAATTTTCGAAACGCACCGTCGTCGCTAACCGTTTGATTGGAATCGCCCGAACTGAGAAACTGGCGGACAGGCAGGGTAGTTGCCCGGGTAATAGCAGCCGGAACGGCCCCGGCGCGGGCTTCAAAGATAGTGCCGGCAAAACAGCTGTCGAAAATGACGAATACATGTTTGGACTCTGCCAGCCGCATGAACCCGGCAAAGTCACGCATGTGGATTGCTTTTAGCTTAAACTCCGGTGAGATCGGTTGCGGTGCATCGGCCGGAACCAGAAAGCCTTCACCCTTGATTGTGTGGCCATGACCGGCAAACCAAAGGAACAACCTGGCTTCTGGATCGGACCCCTTGATCGCAAAAAATTTCTTCAGGCTTTGCTGAAGCCCATCCGCTTTGAGGTTTTTCTTGAATATAACCTCAAAACCACGGTTCTCCAACTCGGTTGCCACCTCACGGGCGTCTGATACGGCATTATGAAGCGGAGGCCATCCACTCGTGTACGTATCGATACCGATAACCAACGCATAGCTTTTATCGTAAAGTTTAAGTGTCTCGATCACTGGAGCGCTGATGCTGTCTTCCGCTCGGATTTTTACGGTGATCCCGCGGTCTTCAGCATGAGGTGACCGAAAGCTTGTAACGACGATACATACAACGATGGTCAATAACAAGCCAATTTTGTTTAAATGCCACATTTACATCCTCCTTGGGCCGCGGTCTTCCCAACCCTTATTTATTACTGAAAAGATGCACTGAATATCCTAACCACATTAAAAATAACCTACTTAAATATGGAAAAAAGTCAAGCGGTTTCAATCGAATAAAACCGGGGAAAAAATATTTTCAGGCGACTTGATCACAATTATAAAATGTTTTCTCAGGGTTAGCGCATTTGATTTCGGTGCAGCGTAGCGACGGCGTGTTTCTTTTGGAAACCGACTGACTGTTTGAAGGGCTTTAGCATGCGTTAGCCCTGAATATTTTCTTTATTGACGTTTAAATATAAGATGAGGTAGATTATTTTTGTGATACTGTGTTGTTATTCGGCTTGTGCAAGATTCAGGTATTACAATTTTAACATAGACTCCTAAAGGAAATAAGGCGTGTAAAATGAAAGACACGGATGGTTTTGTTTTCAGAGAAGTCTTTCGAGAATATGGTAATACTGTATCTTGGGCGGCGCTGACAGTTATCTTCATACTAATTTTGATTCCTCTAAATACACTTGCCGCTTCCGGCGAAATCACTGAATCGGATCTTTTGAAAAAATACGCACCTGTTTTATACTTCCATCCCGAAGAAAAAGTTTATCCCTGGGGAATCAACAAAAGAACTTAGGGAGACCCAAAGATGGTTAAAACTTATTCAGAAGGTACCATTAATTAAAAAACCTGAACTACTAAATGATATTTTAGAGGAAACAGAAGAATTAATTAAGATTTTTGTTAAGAGTATCAAAACGGCTGAAAAGAAAAAGAAATAGCTGTTGAATGTTTGGTATTGGATGTTTGTTTTTCATTCGATTTTAGAATAATTTGAGGAGCGGAGCGACATCATTATTCGACGTTCAATGTTCGATGTTGGACGTTCATCTTTCAAAACAACCCTGTACGGCATAAATTTAACCTGTGAATATTTACAAACAACTTAGCACTTATGGGGCTTTGCCCCAATTGGAATATTGGAATGATGGAATATTGGAATGATGATTTAAAGAAGATGACATTCCTCTATTTAATTCCTGTCAAGAGGAATTTTACAATAATCCAACTTTCCATTTTCTCTCTGAGCCGTAGACTTTCCGCGCCGGAGGCCGGTGTTCCAATATTCCATCATTCTCCCGCTATATAGCGGGATGAGCGAAGCGAACTAACTTGTAGATAATGATCCGTTTTTGTATCATTCCCAAGAAGTTATTTCTAATCTGAAGATAAGATCTGTTTGAAAGGGGCATATTGTGTTTGATACTGTTTTTTGGCAAATTCTCATCGCTGTGGTTTTACTCAGCGGATACGTTATTATATCCAAGCGGTTGCAAAAAATACCTGCCATCCCTATCGGGCTTATAATCCTTTATCTGATTACGCGCATAATCGCATCGATTATCCGTGATCTAGAATGGGCGGCCGAGTGGGCGCCATGGATTCAGATTGCGTCCGTTGTTATTCTGTCATGGGCAGTTGCCCGATTAACTTTTTTTCTTTTCATCGAGTTGCCTCTCCGCCTGAGAAAGAAAAAAGAGCTTCCCAATATCACACGTGATCTTATACTGATTACCTGTTATGCAATCCTTTTTTTTATTGTGCTTCGCTTGAAGAGTAATATTAATCTTACCGGCATACTTACAACCTCAGCGGTTTTGACCGTTGTCGTGGGTTTTGCCGCTCAGACAACATTGAGCAGCCTTATTTCCGGTCTTATGCTGCAAATCGAACGTCCTTTCGGGCTGGGTGACTGGATCAAACTTGGGGAAAATCGCGGCCGGGTGATTGGCATTACCTGGAAATCCACCCGGTTGCTTACCCGTCAAGATGTTTTGGTTTATATCCCCAACGCCGAAATAACTAATAAAAGCTTTTTGAATTATTCGAAACCCAATCGAAGGATTGTCTCCCGAATTAACATCGGACTGGAATATGGGGCGCCCCCCAACACGGTTCGGAAAGTTGTTTTGGAAGTCATAAACCAGCATCCTCAGGTTTTGGAAACACCCCCGCCGGAAATTTATCTTGTTAAGTTCGGTGATTTTGCCATTACGTATGAAATTCGATTTTACCATAATAATTTTGCTGATGAACGCAGAATCAAGTCTGAAATAAATACTCAACTCTGGTATGCGCTCCGTCGCAATCATATCAAAATTCCCTTTCCAATTCGCGATGTTCAACATAGACATGTAGAAAGGCGCTTTCAGGCCAAAGAATTGGCAGCCCAGAAAAGTTCTGCCGATGTTGAAGGATTGCTTAAGCGTGTCTCGGTTTTTTCAGCCCTGTCAGAAGAACTCCGGACTCAGATTGCAGAACGTTCAGAAATTATCGAATATGGTTCCGGAGAATTCATTGTGCGCCAGGGTGATCAAGGAGATTCCCTTTATATCATTCGCACGGGCTTATGCGGGGTTTACATTAGAAAACATGGAAAGCATGAAAAAAGAATTGCAACCATTGACAGTGGCGGATTTTTTGGTGAAATGAGCCTTTTGACCGGCGAACCGCATACTGCAACAGTGCGGACAATGGAAGATACCTCGGTTATTATCATCGATAAGGAAAATTTCTCTAATATTTTAACCGACAATCCCTCCATTTCTGTCCAGTTGGGCGAGATCCTAGCCGAACGCCAAAAGGAATTGGCCGAGGAAGCCGGCCGGATCGTCGCAGCCACCCCTTCCTCCACCAGCATGATTGCCAAAATCAAGTCATTCTTTCGAATCGACTGAGCAGTAGATTTTACATTTTAACTGAAAAACACAGGAACGACTTATGACGGATTATCATAAACCCCCATCAAATGTATTTTCGAACCCAACCGACGCACTAAAGACATGTGTTGAGGTTGGCAAATTACTGACTTCGACGTTGAATCTACAGGAAATTTTGCAACTGATTATGATTAAGGTGAGTCTGTTAATCAGAGCACAGAACTGGTCTTTACTTTTAAAAAATGAAGCGTCCGGTGAATTGACGTTTGAGATTGTCGTGGGTCTTAACCCGGAGTTGTTTAACGGATTACACCTGCTGCCGGGCGAAGGGATAGCCCCCCATGTTGCAGAAACCGGCAAAGCCGTGTTCATACCGGATGTTAATGATTCCCCCCTGTTCAATAAAAAGGTTGACTTTCACACCGGCTTTACCACCCGATCGGTAATTTGCTTGCCACTTATTATCCGTGGAAAAAGCCTGGGGGTTATTGAAATCGTCAATGTCCAGGATATGAAGATTTTTGAATTAGAAGATTTGCCCATTTTGACCATCCTTGCGGATTATGCGGCAATTGCCATCGAAAATTCCCGGTATGTGGATAAAATCAGGAAGATGAGTGTCACGGATGAGTATACCGGACTCTATAACGCCCGGTATCTCCACCAAATATTAGATGAATTTTTTAGTAAAACCGATCAAAAAACACCACTTTCCGTTGTTTTTATGGACATTGATAATTTTAAATCCATTGTGGATCATTACGGCCATCTCCTGGGAACTCAATTATTAAAAGAAATCGGTGAAACCATTACCCGTAACCTTTCCGAGGAGGATATTCTGATAAAATACGGCGGGGATGAATATATAATCATCCTTCCAGGCAGGAGTAAAACCCAAGCGGTAAAACACTCTGAAAATATTCTTTGTGCTATCAAGGAATCAACCTATCTGAAATCAGAAGCGGAGCCCGCCAGAATTACGGCAAGTGTTGGAATTGCAACTTATCCCGAGGATGCAGAGACCAAAAAGGAGTTATTGATTTTAGCCGATAATGCTTTATTTAAAATTAAAAACTCGACAAAAAACAGTGTCGGCACCGCATAAGCTTCCGAGGGCTGATCGATTCGACACAATACAATAGAAGAAAAATCAATGCTTAGGTTTTATTCTAAATTGTGGCGAGGTGAAATGAAACTGGTCCATACGTTCTGGATAGCAAATGTTGCGGTATGGCTGGCATGCATATTTTTCTTTCATCTATTATCGAACGTTCTCAGTATGAGTTCAGGCCCTGTGGTGGGCATGCCCCTTGGCCTGATATTTGTCATCCATAATGCAGCGGCCCTGTCCGGAGTGATACGCAGTTCTCATAAAGGCGGCACAAAAAAATTCTATAGGTTCTTTGCAATTGCCATCTCATTTCTGCTTTTAATACTCTCATTATGGGTCCCGATTTATTTTTACGGAAAACCGCTGATTCGTATTTATGAGACCGAAAACAGCGTTTGCCGTTAACTTTCCACTTCAGTTCCTTGTCCGGTACGATTAACTTTCCTCCAGATGAACAGTCCAACAGGGACAAGTCCAATTAACATTAGCTCAAACACCAGAATCACATGGATGATACGATCGAATAGGCTGTCTTCTTCCAGGCGAGCAAGGAAAGGATTACTAAACTCGCAACCTCAAACTCGTCACCCAAAACACCTAAAATGAAAAGACTCCCGATAGATAATCTTTCTATCAAAAAAGGAAAATTTTCTGAAATTTGTATAAGATCAACGTAGATGGTTGCAATGAACTCAAAGAATTGATATTGGAAATAAGGGTTTAGTTAAGGCAATAAAGGGAAAACTTGGCATTCGGTATTTTAAACCTGATTATTGCAGCAAGGGGTATTATGGCAAAAACAGCCTGCACAGTTCCCATTTCACAGATTATCCTGGATGAGGACATATATCCGAGAAGCGGTGTTTATCCAAAACGCGTCTCCATGTTTGCCGAAAACCTGCGCGATGGTTTTGAGATCAATTCCATCGAGGTACAGATTCATCCGGAATATGGCGATAAATACCGCATTCTTGATGGCGCCCACCGCTGGCATGCATACAAGGAGATCGGCGCAACCGAAATACCGGTTCACATTATAACGCTGGATGGTTTGGATCCCCTCCTCTATGCCGCTAAAAAAGCGATAGGCCCTCTCCAGTTAACTGAAGAAGAAGCGAGATCGACGGCCCGCCGGGCATATGAAAACAATTCCCGGTTGACGTCTTTTGAGATCGGGCAGGCAATCGGTCGTTCAAGACAGACAGTTGACGCTTATATAGCCGATTTAAGAGCGGCAACCCATATGGAAATCGATATTAAAATCTTTCGTATGCACCGGTTGGGCTTCCCCCAGGATAGAATCGCAAAACGTATGGGAGTAAACCAAAAGACAATTCACAACCATTTAGGAGAAATGCCAGAATTGGCATTTCTCCTAAATGCCGATTTATCGAAAGGATTTACTGTTCCACAGGTAGCTGAAAAACATGGTTGGACTGAGCCGCTGGTCTGGTCCATCGCGTTGGAAGGTAAAAGCGATCTTGATAGATTTAAGGCACTTAACTGGGGATTGCGGACATGGGATCTGTGGAACTGGAATGATTGTGACAAACGTTTCGGAGATGATTGGCCCGGTCGAATCCCGGCCCAAATGATCGCACACATCCTGTATTATTTTTCAGATCAGAACGATCTGGTGTTTGATCCCATGGCGGGTGGCGGAGTGGTGGCGGACACCTGCCTCGCGTTTAACCGGAAATGTTGGAGCTTTGACATGGATGATCGGCCGGATACACGGCCGGAAATTGAACCCTGTTTCTGGGATATCACCAATTTAAAATGGCCGATAAAAGGTAAAACCAAACCGGACCTGATTATTTTTGATCCGCCTTATTTTAAAAAGCAATCAAACAACTACGATCCTAATGGCATATCAGGAATGTCCAAAGCGAACTATTTAGAATTGCTGGAAAGCTTTTTTGCGCTGGCACACTCAAACGCCAAAAAGAGCACACAGATGGCATTTATCAATGCCGACTGGCGCGATTTCCAAAACACCCCTGCCAAAAATGAGACCCGGGTGAATTCGATTTTAATCAATGATTACCTTCGGATTCTCAATCAAAGCGGCTGGCAGGAAACCCATATCTTTCAGGCGCCACTCTCCTCAGAGCGTTTTAAGGCAAATGTAGTATCCGCCATGCAAAAGAAAAAAATAATCGGTGTAACCAGCAGGTACGTCATCATTTCAAAGAAAAAATAGGTCTTTAAACAAATCAAGATTAAAGGAGGTATGTTATGCGATTAATTGAATGGGAAGTAGCTGAAGATGGGTACGAAGAGCAGATCATTATCCCGAAAGAGCAGAGGGATCTTGCTGCCGAAGAGGGGATTGGCACGGAAAATAAGCAGAAAGTAGCAGTGCGGATACTGAATCTAAAAACGGGAGAGTCCTACACAGGCCGCCTGGCCATTACCGGGAATCACCAGGTTTATCTGCCAACAGAAATTCAAAAGATGCTGGAAGGCGCAGGGCGAATAAGGATACAATTATTGTAAAGAAAGTGCACTGGGAATTTGTGCGTTATGCTTTTAACATTTTTCCATGAACCTTGCGTAATTATTCAATATGGTGTATTTTCCATAAAGGAAAGCATGATAAATATATTTATGGCTCCGGGATATGAAAAAATTCATCATGGATCATAGGAATCATAGGGACGCCCATGATTTATCGGGTAAGAAACCGGACCTCAGTCACCTGTAAGCAGGATAGTGCAATTTGGACCTGATCCTTATGTACTTCAGAAATGGAAAAAATGTTAAACATCAAAAATCTCTCTGTAGAGTTTTCAAATAAAAAAAATGCAGTTTATGCCGTTAATGACTTTTCTTTTGAATTAAATAATGGAGAGACCCTGGGTATTATCGGCGAATCCGGGTGCGGAAAAACCGTAACATGCCGGGCTGTTTTGCGGCTCAATAGAGGATCTCATGTAAAAGGAGAGATTCTCTTTGATGGACTGGATATATTACAACTAAATGAGCCGGAATTGCGAAAAATAAGGGGAAAAAGGATTTCGATGGTTTTCCAGAACCCCTCATCCTCATTAAATCCGGTAGTTCCAATCGGCAAACAAATGATTGAGGTCCTCCAGTATCATCAACAAATTTCTAAAGAAGATGCAAAAGATGCGGCAATCGTTTTATTAAAGGAGATGGATGTTCCCTCTCCTTCGGAAAAATTGGCCGAATATCCTCATCAACAAAGTGGTGGAATTAATCAAAGAATTATGATTGCAATGGCACTGTCCTGCAACCCCGATATCCTGATTGCCGATGAACCGACTGCTTCGCTGGATGTTACCGTTCAGAATCAAGTGCTGCAAGTATTTGAAAGATTGAAAAAGGAAAAGGATATGGGGATAATGTTTGTTACCCATAATCTTGGTCTTGTCTGCGAAATTGCTGACAGGATAGTAATTATGTATCAGGGCATGCTTATGGAAGAAGGCGGCACAAAAGAGATATTTGATAATGCCCTGCATCCTTACACACAAGCTTTGCTTTCTTCGATTCCTTTAATGGGAAAAGACAAAATAATTTTAAAAGGAGAGCCGTCTTCGCCAAGAACATTGCCACAAGGATGTCCGTTTGCCTCAAGATGCCAGAAGTTTATCGGGGATATTTGTTTAAACAGGCTGCCTGAAGTTATTGGGAATGAACGTAAGGTAAGATGTCATTTGCATAATATAGATCAATCCTAAATTTGAGAGATTGGACATGAAAAAAAAGTGGTGGATAGCTTTATTAGTAATTCTTGTTGCAGGATCAATTTTTTTCATAGCAAAAAAAGATACACAAAAACCGAAGATAGATAGCCATATCGTTTTAAACGATATTCTCCGCCTTCAGCAGGCGCAGATAAGTTCTTTTGACCCATTGGATGCCTACCATGCCGGTCATATACAGATAGTGAAACAACTATATAATACTCTGGTGGATATAGATCTTAACGGCAAGCCTGTTCCTTCTTTATCAGAAAAATGGGTAACCAGGGATCGGAAAACCTGGCGTTTTCATTTAAGAAAAAATGTTTATTTTGCAGAGAATCCTTGCTTTGCAGATAAATCGGAAAGAATGTTTACTGCAACTGATGTACAATATACCTTTGAACGATTGCTGGATAAGGCTTCCAGGTCACTGGGGGTCTCGTATTTTACAAATATTTCAGGGGCAAAAGAATACAGGGAGGGAAAAACAGACAGTATTGAAGGGATCAAGGTTGTGGAGGACCATATTATTGATTTCATTCTTGAAAAAGAAGACTTTGCCTTCCCTGATTTGCTCACCCTGTCTTATGCAAACATTGTCAAAAAAGCGGCAGTCGAGCACTACGGAGAAAACTTCAAACAACATCCAGTAGGAACAGGTCCTTTTACTCTGAAAAAATATGAACCGGACAAAGAGATAATTTTGGTTAAGAATAAGGATTACTGGGAAACACAATCAGGACAACAATTACCCTATGTTGATACTGTCACCATCCATTTGACCACAGATGATAATCTGGCGCTCCTGATGTTTAATAATAAAAAAACTGATTTTTTAGAACTGAGCCTCCCTTTATTAAAGCAGCTTAAAGCAATGGATTTATCATTTAGGTATAAAACAGAAACGAGAGAGAACCCTCAACTTAATTTTTACCTGTATAATCTTGAAAGAATAAAAGATGCCAATGTACGCAAAGCAATGAACCATGCCTTGAATCGAGATGAGCTTCAGAAAATACTGGCAGAGCAAGGAACTGTCGCCACGAGTTTATATCCACCCGCGCTTTTCAAAAACCTTGCCTCATCAAAGAATATCCTGAATTATAGTCCTGATAAAGCCAGGGCATATTTAAAGGACATAAATAGTCTTAGCCTGGTCTGTTTTGAGGATATCCTTTCAAAGTCTGTTGCTGAGTTTATCGCCAGGCCCCTTAAAACATACGATATACAGGTCAAGATAGAATCGGTTCCTTTCCCGGTTCTGGTGGACAGGCTGACCAAAGGAAAATACGATTTAATCCAGATTTACTGGGGGCCTCTGTATGCCGATGTCTGCCATTATTTGAATCCCTTTTTAACATCATCATTTCCTCCCACCGGCAATAATTTTAATAAGTACAGTAATCCCGAATTTGACAGGCTGGTCACAGAATCAAAATCGCTTCCGGCAGATAAACGCAAAGAGAATTTTCTCAAAGCAGAAGGCGTAATCCTCAATGATATGCCTTTTCTCATCCTCTATTTCAAGAATACCATAAGGGTTTCAAATGAAAGCTTTGATATGCCGCTTCATCCTCTTGGTTACAGGTTTTACAAATATGCGAAGAAAAGATAATCTTGAATGAATAAGTCAATTCAAAAGCGATTGATATACAGAATAGCCTTCTTAGGTTTGACAATCTTTATTATTCCACTTGTACCCATACTAATAATTTTTGCCGGGGTTAGTTCGCCTGAATATGTTATAAAGGGCACCCTGAATATGGATTTGTCGCAGACAGAGGCATTGAATTATCTGGATATCTACACCTCATTTTTAAAAAATATTGTCAGGTTTGATCTGGGGACATCAACGGCTTCCGGCAGATCAGTCATTAGTATAGTTTCTTCCGGAATAAAAGAATCTCTGATAATCGTTATACCTGGGATCATCCTCAGTTATATAACAGGAACGCTCATAGGTATCTGGACGGAAAAGAGTAAAAGAGCAGACAGTGTATGGAACAAATCTCAATTCATATTCTATATCCCAATGATAGTTATCTCTTATATGGTTTTATATTTCTTGAGCTTTATCGGTGTTGATTTTCTGTCAAATATAAAATACATAGCGGCCATGGCAGTTTTATCTGTTTATCCAGTGTATGTTATTGCCAATGCCCTGAAAAAGACTTTGAGTGAATTAAAAAACAGCGATTTTTTAATGTTTCACAACGCCATGGGTTTCACTGCGGGAAAAATATGGCAAAAATTTTGCTACAGGTTTATTGTTATTGATTACCTGTCATTTCTTGAAAATATGCTGCTATTTATGATCGGCTTCTTATTCTTTGTAGAAACACCATTTGGTATTCACGGCATGGGATATAAATTCGTGATAGCGATCCAGAGGTTTGATTATCCGGTTATAATTGGATTTTGTATTTTTGGGATTATGTTATTAAGCGTTGTAGGCTTGATAGTGGAGGCCATAAAGTTAAGGCTTGATCCGAGGGGGGTAAAGGTATAAAAAAAGGAGCCGTATTATGGATGAAAGAGAAATCCTCAGGGAACTCGTTGCTGGAAATTATTTTAAAAAGGATGAATACTTTACCGAAGGACAATTAGTCAGTTTAAGTGATTTAGTACAAGATTTTCGGCCAATTATTAAGGCGGAAGAAGGTAATAAATATTTCAAAAAAACAATCAAGAATTTAATTTCTTCAGATGATAAAAGGAAAGTGTTGTTTGGTATAAATTTTGGAAGGTTCTATTGTTATGATGAGGAAGTCGTCTCAAAATTAGAAGAACTTGCCGAGAGACCGACTGGTGATGACTTTCAGATAAGAGTGCAGGCTATCTATGAACTTCTCGATGATCAAGCCTCTTTGAATATTGATCTCGAAAAAAAAGAAAGATGGGTAGATCTTTTATTTGCAAATCTTGATAAATACAAACAATTGTTCAGGCAAGTATACTTAATTCATACTGATGAAGAGAAAATAAAGTACTGGGGAATACTGGAGAATAAATTATTAGGGGCCTCATATAATAAAAAGTGGGTGTATCTTATCGAACTGGTGGTATTAGGAATAAATAAAAAAGAAACATTGAGTATATTAAATAGGCATCTTGAGGGTAATGACACATTTACCTCGGAGGTTGCTAAAAGATGTTTAGAAATTTTCAACTAAAAAATAAGGCATTTTCTACAGTTCTTTGCTCAATAGCTCTGTTGATTATATTATCATATAGTTATAAACAAATATTTGTTGTTCCGGCTATTCAAAACCTTTCGGCTCCCAATCTGTATCATTGGTTTGGCACAGATGTTATTGGTAATGACATTTTTCTTAATTCATTAAATGCTCTATTTATTGCGCTAATAACTCTCGCCATGATTTTGCCTGCAATTTATTTTGGTGGATTAATAATCGGTTGTGTTCTTTCTTATTTTGATAATGAAAAATTGAGGGAATTTTTTCTCAACCTTGTCCATTACTGGGTGACATTACCTGTCCTTTTAATTGCGGTCTTCCTATTGATTTTAGTAGGGGCCGGCCAGGTGAATGTAATTGGAATCTTGATATTTGTGCTTATTCCAAGCCAATCTTTGTATGTCTACAATCAGATGGAAGAAGCCAAAAAGCAGGATTTCGTAATTGCGAAAAGAAGCTATGGTTTTTCAAAAAGATACATATTTTTTCATCATCTATTTCCTTTCACCAAGAATTCATTTAATACCTACACACTTTCTCGAATGCCTGAAATATTGATAATGGACCTGGCATTTAATTTTCTGGGACTTGGTGTGCAGTCTCCCAATTCAAGTTTTGGAAGGATGCTCTTTGATGGTCTTTCCTTTATGTTTTCTGCCTGGTGGATGTGGGTGTTTCCTGTGGTATTGGTGGTTTTGATTTTTGTTTTGACACACTCGCTGGCAAAGGGTTTTTCTGAACAACGCAACGAGGTTGGATAGGGATGACAAGTTTATCAGAGTTTGATGATTCTCAAAGAGAAGTATTAGGAGATATGCAAAAGGCACATGCCAACAAAAGGCTGATTCCATTTGTTGGAGCAGGATTTTCCAAAAATATAACTGGTTATCCTGGGTGGAATGAGTTTGTGAAACAATTAGGTGAAAATATTAGCTGTGATCTTAGTGCATTATTCAAGAATAACAATCTCGAAGCATGTGAATATTTTATTTACAAAAAAGGCGGTGATGATTTTAAAAAAGGCAAAAAAGAATTATTAAAAATCATAAACAAAATGGTTCTCGATAATCGGCGTAACGCCGCCAAAAATGATGAATGGGCTTTACATGATAAGTTTGTTGGCAAATTTGAATATATTTATACTACAAACTGGGATAACACTTTGGAACAAGCTGTGCCAAATCCACGGAAAAAAGTAGTGTCATTCTTCAGGCGATCGCACTTATCCAATCCCAATCAATATGACAATGATTTTATACAGCTCATAAAATTACATGGAAATTACGAAGGCATTAAGGCTGAATCCCTTATTGCATGTCAAAAGGATTACAACCAGCGCATTATAGAAGACAACCCATTTGATATTAAATTTAAGAATGATTTATTACATAATAATTTTTTCTTTATTGGATACAATTTTGGAGATCCCAATATACTGCTAATGATTGATTTGATCCAACAAATCACTCAAGGCATTCCGCAGAAAAAGAGCGTTAATCTATTCTGGATTTCAATCGAGCCTTTTGATGATGAAAGAGTATACCTACTGAAGAAGTCTATGCAAATTAGACCATATCATCTACTCACTGCTTACCAGCAAAATACTTTAGATCAGTTAAAGAAGCAATTAAAACAAAAATGTGATAAATGTGTGGTTAAGAAAAAAACTGGTGCGCATGATGCTATTTTATTTGATTTATGTAAGAATTGTTCTGAGCCAGAAATATCAAATTTTAAAGAAACAAAACGCCAATTCATTAAGAAGCGAACAGAAGCTTTTTTAGATGAATTTTAAGGAGGAAAGCACATGGCTATTGGGTGGTCAGGCAGTAGCGGCGGAATTAGCTCAAATTATAAAAGGATTTCCGCATATAATTTATATTACGAAATCTTTTCACAAAAGTATCCATATCCTATGGAGATATCTTACTTTATTAATAATGAATGCAACCTTAAATGCAGACATTGTTATGTTGCTTACGAGAAAAACAAAAATGCCCTATCCATCGAAGAATGGAAGAGCATTTTTGATGAACTCATTTCTATGGGTGCCCTTACGTTCGGAAATGTCGGCAAGGAACCACTTTTATCCTGGAATGAAACACGAGAATTGTTGCTTTATTTCAGAGAAAAGAGACAATCCATTCCAAAACTGAGGTTTGGTTTTGTAACCAATGGAATTCTTCTGGACAAATCAAAAGTAGAAGACCTTGAGAGAATCCAGCCTGATTATATTGATATCAGCCTCGATGGCACAGAGGATGCTCATGATTATATCCGCGGTTCCGGCAATTATAAAAGAACGGTGAAAAACCTTGAAGTCATGTCTGAATACGAGGTATTTAAAAAGGTCTTTATCAGCTTTACAGCGAACATGATCAATACTTCTACAATACCTGGAATGGTTGATGTTCTTTATAATATGGGCGTAAAGAATATCTTGATTTCACCGTATGTCACTCGTGACATGACAGATGAGCTTTATTTATCAGATCACGGGATATTGGATTGGATCGAAGCGCTAATGGACGGTGATGTGATTGATTTTAGCAAATATCACGGGCTGAATCTCTATATAAAAAATGACTACACCACTACCCTTAATTTAATGGAGAAGCTTGTAGACAGAGAGATAATTGATAAGGACAATTTATTTGTTGATGATTACGGAGTGATTTTTAACAGGTATTCTTTCAACGGAAATGATGTTTATTTTAATTACCTCCCCTGGGATGATTTTCTTGTACGAGCTATCAGAATCTCCCATGACGGATATGTGAGCAATTGCTTTGATATGTTCTTTTCAGATTATCCTGATAGGGCCATTGGGAATGTGCGTGTAAAGTCCATAAGGGAAATTCTACAGTATGATATCCCGTTACTAAAAGTAGCTATCTAATTTTCAGATCAAATGCGAAGTAAAGAGAAATCCTCGACAGAGTTGATAAAGCTTTTACAGAAACATGACGTCTTTCTTTCTTCAATTTCCGAATTCGAACTTTACCTTGGTGCGAGAACAGAACGACATCAAAAAGATCTGGAAATGGTTTTTAATGTAGTGGAAGTAATACCTTTCGATTTCGGATGTGGCAGAATAGCTGCTAATATTTGGAAAGGTCTCAAATTGACTCATCAACACCCGGAGATAAAGGACATTTTTATTGCAAGTATTGCAATCCGCAATGATGTATGGTTACGTACTTTCAATGAAAAACATTTTAAGGGAATAGAAAAGTTAAAGATGTGGCAATGGCAGTAAAGTCAGAGGGCAATGATTTTCGGGCAAGTATGACGATTATAAAATGGAGTTCCACAGGAAGTGCTCAATAGACCCAATAAAACCAATAAACAGTCATCAATATAAACATTAATCAACAATCTTTAATCTTCAATTGATCTGTCCAGCATCAAGAATCTATCGCGAGTCATCAACATGAGGTTATGCACGCTGTGCACGAACGTTATATATTAAAATAACAAAAGGTTATACCCTCCAGCATGGCACAGAAAAAATTTATTATCGCCTTGTAAAAAAATAACCTCCTGATAGCATAAGGTTGAGAAATTTTAAACCCATAAGCATGCCAAAAGGAGGTTATCATGAGTAATCAGGAGATTATCAGACGCGAGCAATTTTGTCAAATTGTAAAAGAAATACGTGGGTCTAGTGAGTATCTGGTAGTCGGCATAGACGTTGCCAAGGATAAGCATCACGCCTTTATGGGAACAGCAGCCGGAAAGTCATTACTAAGAAGACTGATCTTTGAAAACAACATTGAAGGATTTGCCAGGTTGCTTACAACCGCCGATGCGATTAAGTCTCAAAACGGCCTTTCCAAAATCGTCTATGGACTGGAGCCGACCGGCAATTACCACAAGCCATTGGCCAGACACTTAATCCGTTGTGACTGTGACGTTGTGCTGGTTACCGGCCAAGCGGTCAAAAAAAACCGGTATCTTCTGGATGGACGCTGGGATAAAAATGATATAAAGGATGCAGCCAATATCGCAGACTTGGTTTCCAGAGGAAGATGCCTTTACTATGATTGTCCGTCACCAAGTATTATTGAAATTCGGTCTTTACTGTCATTAAGAAGACGGCTGAAAAGAGAAGAGCACGGTCTTCGGATGCGAATCAGAAATAATCTTCTGGCCCAGTATTTTCCCGAGTTCGACATGTTTTACAGCGCTTGTGAGAGTGAAAGCCTTTCGATTATAAAGTATTTTCTAGATCCTGATACAATCTCAGCAATGGAATTTGGTGAGTTCTTTCACTTGGTAACAAGAACTCGTCGGGGGACAGCCCAGACGCTCAGGCTGCGCAAGATCCATGGTTTGGCAATAGAATCCGTGGGTTGTCCTATGGGACCCGCAGGGGAATATGAAGCAGACCTTCTTGTTGAAAAGCTTAACCAGGTACGCCAACAGATTAAAAAAACCGCTGATTTAATTAAAGACTTTTGTCTTGAATTTTATGAATATAGCTATCTGTTGACCATACCGGGCTTTGGTCCTTACATATCGGCCAGGGTGTTGGCGTCGATTGGAGATCCTTTTCGATTTGAAAACCGAAAACAGCTTATCAAGATGGCCGGATATGATTTATGTGCAAACCGGAGCGGAAGAACAAGCGACAAAGCGATCCCGGTCATATCCAAAAAAGGCAACGGTGAGCTTCGTTATGCCTTGTATCAGGCGGCTATGGTAGCATCTGCAAGAGTCGATCTGTTTAGAACATACTTTACTAAACTTCTTCGCGGAAGAGAACGTGAGCGCGGGATTAAAACAAAAATGTGTGTTAAACTGGCAGCGAAAATGCTAGTGATCGCCTGGACTTTGATGAAGAAAAGAGAACCGTTTGATCCGGCATATCTGAACATAGAATAAGAAGTTTTACTATTTCGGCGAGAGAGCCTGTGCACGAACGTTGGGGCATACGACCTCTGGAGGGACAAGGATGCCTGTCCCGCCTTCCAAGCGGGAGGCCTCTCACCCTCCGGGGCGTAGGCCTTTACGGGCCGGAGGCTGAACTTTCAACTCTGGATAAGGGATGATCAGCGCTACTGATAGTACAGTAAGGCCGGATAAACGTAACGATCAGAGGTAGGGTTCGTACTCGTGAGAGATTCGCCGAAATTTTTTTAATAAACTATAAGGAGAAGTGCGCCCGGAAATTATTCGCTCTTATATCTTGTTGAAATAATTGGTTTATTAAAAATTTACACTTTGTGCTTGACAAAAGGAATATAGGATGTCCCGTATCATATCGTCATGTTTTATCAGAAAACGCCAATCTAATTGCGCCTAACTTTGCATCTTACTGCGGGGTTCGCCGCGCCTGAGCAGCGGCCCTATCTTGGACCGGACTTTTACGTTAAACCTCTATTTTCCTGCCGTCTGCTCCAGGCAGTAGTTAGAAATCGGTTTTTGTTGTCAAATAAATGATTTCTTGTACCACTTACTCTCGCCTGGGATTAAAAATCTAAAGCATCAAGCCAGTCCGAAATTATCTTATCCATTGCCTGAACCGCTTTTCTTGCTTTCGCAGGGTTCAATTCTCCTCGCTTATGTGCCTGGTTGAGTTCATAATAGACCTTCAAAATAGGCTTAGCAGACGCACTCATCATTTTCGCTTGAACCTCATCCTTAATATGGGTTAAAGCCGCATACTCTATTCGTTCCTGTCTAGTGACCAGGTCAGGTTTACTTCCTTTCTTTTTTGTCCACACTTTCGATTTACGAACTTCGTCATCAGGAGCAAGTAAACCGAAAAAATGATCATAAGTCTGCCGCATTAAATACAACGCCGTTCGTTCTGGATCAGACCGGGTTCCGTGAAGAGCCTCCCAGACTTGTCGATAGGTATCAGCTAAGCTGCTGTCGAGTTTTTCAAGGCGTTCTGCACGACTCGCATTGTCCCCTTGCTTGATGAATGGGCAAGGTTGGTACTCGATCTCTTTTCCCTCGAAAACAACAGCCACATCAGAGAGAGAAGCGGTATTCGCGTCTAATGTTGCGCACGAGCTTGCGACCATGACAAGCTTAGGTGTCTGGTCGGGCAATTGGTCATAAAGTTCAGTAAGCTGTTGGTTGTATAATCTCATAAAGTCTATGCCACTAGCTATCGTCATGTCCATCCCTGGATCGTCGGTAGAATGCTTTACGATAGTGGTCCAATACGTCTCGTCTGCCACTAGGCGGTCTCGGATGTAGCCGGTAACATTGGCACCTTCTGTATATCGTTTGTGCAATTTGTCTGCGGTGTCTATTGCAGTCCAAAAAAGACTTTTCAATTCGTTAGGATCATATTTATCATTAGTCATTTTCAAACCAATCTTTTTCAATTTTCGAGAACCAGGAATCATATTTTTTCATAATATCTTTGTAGGCGATTTTCAGAAGAGGCTTCTCCCATTTTTCGAGTTGTACTTCAGCACCCATGAAGTAATTAATAATTTCATTTTCAATTGGCACCAGAACAATTAAAATCCTTGGAAGCTCAGGGAATACATTAAAAGAAAAATCAGAGTTTATCTCGTACAGCTTGCCAGTATATTTCCATATTTCTAAAACGGGTAACTTACAGATATAATAACCGGTGGTTGTCAAATAGGCTTTCCAGGAGGGCGAAGAATAAGCTGAACATCCAGATCAGGAAAGCGGCGTAAACGATTTTGAAAAATAGTTCCATAAAAAATTTCGTAAACAACAGACGGTTAATACCCATCGAGGGAAGACATGGCCGGGGACCACTCCTTAAATAAGGGGTGCGTCCCCTCATTAATCAATGATCAAGGTCTGCCCCCTATCACACATTCACATCCCGATAAACATAATAAACATAAATACAGATTCAACCCTGAAGAGAGATTTCCTCAATAGCAGTTTTAATCCTTGTTGTAGCAACACCTATAGCTGCTTGTAATTCTAAATTACTGGGATAAGTGGCAGGTGTGACACCTGCTAAGTCACTTGGGAGCGATGGGGGGTCATCTGAACAATAGACGATGAATGTTCTATTACGCCCAAGTCTTCCCATGAATAATCCAAGTTCAAATAAGACGTTATCACGTGCAACAGGAAGCTCTTGACCACGGCTAATCTTCATGTCATCCGGCGTAAGTACAAGGACAGCATAGTCAAACTGATCAGATATTCTTACAAGAGCCTCAAGTGTACCCTCGGATAATCCAAACGCTCCCTGTGACCAAACGATTGGTTGCGTATTATGAATTAAGGCTTGCTGAATATACTCCGCGATTTTTAGTCCTTCTACAGAAGATCCAATGAACACTCTTGGAGCGGGACGCAAAAATTCATTGGGTACTTTTATCTCTGGCAGGCTTTTGAGCATCTCGTAATGCTGGATCAGCTTGCCAGCAAGATCATTGTCTTTCCAAATACGTCCGAGATATCCAATCTCATCCGCTTGCTTATGTATTGGTCCACCTTCTGCACAAATCGTTTTTTTTTGGTTTATTCTGAATACAGTAAAGTCATGGCCGGGGTGTTCCTTTAATATTTGTGGGCTAAATTCATGTATTGTTATGGATACTCCTGCATCTATCTGCGGTTTGTAGTAATTTTTTATAACAGAAGCAAAGTCACGTCTTGAACTTACCAAATTGTGATCTACAAGGAGAACTCTTCGAATAGTAGAGTTACGATCAATAGCATTTTTTGTAACTTCGTGAAATCGTCGATTGCCCGTAGATTTCAAAAAAGTCATATTCTCAGGAAGTATTGTTTGCAGTCCTGTTATAATACTATCTTCGTTGCAATCCTTGTGAAGATCGAGGACTGATTTTAGCATCTCTGGGCCTGTCTTGATCTCATAATATCGATCATGCACAATCAGTTTCAGGGATCGTGTCAGATCAGATATAAGTTTCTCTGCGTGCGCCCGAAGATCGTTATCTTCGATTTGATCCAATAGATCATTCACGGCGGACAAATCAATCATTATTATTCCTCCTGATAAGCAGAAACTATGCTGCAAGGTACTACGGGACGTACTACGGGACGTACATTAGTTTATAACTTCATTATGTTTCAAAGAGTAAAAAA